>JAFAHP010000815.1 GCA_019237175.1 Alphaproteobacteria bacterium | reverse complement strand
TGACCGGCTCCTCGAACCAGCTGACGTCGTGTTCGGTAATGCGCTCGGCCAACGCCAGCGCCTGTTTTGCCGAGAACGCACCGTTGGCATCGACGAACAGGCCGGCATCACCGATCGCGTCGCGCGCTACAGCGACCCGCTGCGGGTCGCGCGCCGGGTCGCTGCCGATCTTGATCTTCACCCAACGGCAGCATTCGCGTTCTGCCCAGCCGGACAGCTGGTCGCGCAGTTGCTTGTCGGTATAGGTCGTAAATCCGCCGCTGCCGTAGATCGGTACGGTGTCGCGGCAGCAACCCAGCAGCGCAGCCACTGAAGTCCTGAGGAGCTTGGCCTTCAAATCCCAAAGTGCCGCATCAACGGCAGAGATCGCCGTCGCCACGAGCCCGCTGCGGCCGAGATTCCGGATAGCGCGCCACAGAGCTTTATTAGAGCCGGCGATCTCGAAGGCCGAAAGTCCCGAGATGACAGAGCTAAGCTTACCTTCGATCAGCTGTACGATCGATCCATCGGCGTAGGTGTAGCCGAGGCCGGTCTGGCCACCGGCCTTGATCTCGACCACCACCAGAACTGTGCGGTCCCATTCGAGCGTTCCGTCCGCCTCGGGCGCGTCGGTCGGGATCTCATAGGCTGCCGCGGCGAGTTGCGTGAGCGGCGTTTCGCACGGCATCACTTGCCCGATTTCCCGGGGAGGATCGACGACAGAACCTGTCGCGCCGTACCGGCTATGACGCCACCTGCTTCCGGATCGCCCTTGATCAGCGCCTCGGCAAACGCCTTTGCTTGCTTCAGTGTGATGTGCGGGGGCAATGGCGGCACCTCGGGGTCGGTTTTGAATTCGACGACGACCGGCCGATCTGCCGCGATCGCCTCCTCCCAGGCCGGACCAACCCGATCGGGGCTATCGACAAAGATCCCCTTCAAGCCTAGCAACTCGGCGAATTTATGATAAGGAACGTTGGGGATACGTTGCGAAGCGTTGAATTTCGGGTCGCCTTCCATGACCCGCTGCTCCCAGGTGACCTGGTTCAAATCCTCGTTGTTGAAAACACCGCAGATCCAGCGCGGGGTTTTCCATTGACGCCAATATTTGGCGACGGTGATCAGCTCGGCCATGTTGTTCATCTGCATGGCGCCGTCGCCGACGAGCGAGATGACCGGCCGCTCGGGATGGGCGAACTTGGCGGCGATCGCATATGGCACGGCGGCACCCATCGAGGCGAGACCACCCGACAGCGAGCACATCATACCGCGCCTGATCTTCAGGTCGCGCGCATACCAGTTGGCGCAGGAACCGGAATCGCTGGTAATGATCGCCCGTTCGGGAAGGCGCGGCGATAATTCCCAAGCCACGCGCTGCGGGTTGATCGGCTTGGCGGGCTGCATCGCCCGCTGTTCCAGCGTTTTCCACCATTTTGCGGTCCAGGCCTCGATGCGCTTGCGCCAGCCGTGGTCCGCCTGCTGTCGCAACAGGGGCAGCAGCGCACGCAACGTCTCGGCGGCATCGCCGACCAGGTTGGTCTCCATCGGGTAGCGCAGGCTCAGCATCTCCGGCTCGATATCGATCTGCACCGCACGTGCCTGTCCCTCCCTGGGCAGAAATTCCGAGTATGGGAAGCCAGAGCCGACCATCAAGAGGGTGTCGCACTCGTTCATTAGGTCCCAGCTTGGCTTAGTGCCGAGCAAGCCGATCGACCCGGTGACCCAAGGCAGGTCATCCGGCAACGCCGCTTTGCCGAGCAGCGCCTTAGCGACGCCGGCGCCAAGGCGGTCGGCCACGGCGATCACCTCATCGGTGGCTTTTAGCGCGCCGGCGCCGACGAGGATCGCGACCTTCTTGCCGGCGTTCAGCACCTCGGCCGCTTTGCGCAGCTCCTGATCGTAAGGGACGACCTTGGGCGGCTGGTAGCCGATGCCTGAATGCAATGTGCCGTGCGCCCGTGGTGGCTCCTCATATTCCAGCTCCTGCAGGTCGTTGGGGAATACCATCGCGGTGACCCGGCGCCGGGCGATCGCGATGCGCACCGCACGGTCGGTCATGTGGCGTACCTGCGCCGGCATCGTCGCAGTCTGGACGAATGCGCCGGCGACATCTTTGAACATCGCCGGAAGATCGACCTCTTGCTGGTAGTGGCCGCCTAACGCCATCCGCGCCTGCTGCCCGGTGATGGCCAATACCGGCATATGGTCGAGCCGAGCGTCGTAAAGTCCAGTGACGAGATGGGCCGCACCAGGCCCCGAGGTGGCAATACAGACCCCAAGTTCGCCGGTGAATTTGGCATGCGCCGAGGCCATAAAGGCGGCCATCTCTTCATGCCGAACCTGGACGAACTCGATCTTGCCTTCCGCGCGTTGCAGGGCGCCGAACACGCCGTTGATGCCGTCACCGGGATAACCGTAAATCCGTCTCACGCCCCACTGATGAAGACGATCGATAAAGAAGTCGCCGACGGTCATGGCCATAGGGTCCGGTCCTCGTCGTAAGAGCTGATCGCAAGGCCAGACGAAACCACTGGCCGTGCTGCTCCGTTTAACGATGCGTCGGCTGGGACGGTTCCCGGCCGTCGGAGCGACCGAAGGGTGAGCAAAAGGATCGAGGACTACGCCTTGATCGGTGACCGCCGCAGTGCTGCATTGGTCGCGCGCGACGGCGCCATCGACTGGCTGTGCTGGCCGCATTTTGACAGTGACGCTTGCTTTGCCGCATTGCTCGGCGACGCGCGCCATGGGAGTTGGCGCATCGCCCCGCGGGCCAAGCCTCACCGAACCTGGCGGTGCTACCACGGTGACACGCTCGTTCTCGAAACCCGCCATGAAACTGCAGCCGGTATCGTCTGTGTCACCGATCTAATGCCAATCGGCACCACCCACCGAGCAATTATCCGCCAGGTGACCGGCGAAGCCGGCGACGTAAGGATGGCTCTCGCTCTGGCGTTGCGTTTTGACTATGGCAACATTCCGCCGCTGCTGAACGCTGAGCCACGCTCGGTGCGCGGCGTCGTCGGGCCGGACCTCGTGGTGTTCCGATCGCCGATTGACGTCGCCTGCGAAGACAACAAAATCGTCTGCGAGTTTACCGTCCGGGTCGGCAATAGCATCACCTTCTTGCTGCAATACGGCCGTTCATACGCGCCGGAGCCACCGGCGATCGATGCAGCCGCCGCGATCGTCACAACGGCGAGCTATTGGCAGGAATGGGCGGATCGGTTCACCACACCGACCGATTGGCCAGAGGCGGTTAAACGCTCCTTGATCACCCTGCAGGCGCTGACGGATGTCGAGACCGGTGGGATCATCGCGGCACCCACCACCTCACTGCCC
>JAFAHP010000378.1 GCA_019237175.1 Alphaproteobacteria bacterium | reverse complement strand
GGAGAGAAATGCCTAAATATCTGATTTCGGCGCAGTATTCCGCTGAGGGTTTACGAGGTCTGCAAAGGGACAAGGGTTCCGGGCGCAGACAAGCGGTCACAACCGCCGTCGAAGGTGTCGGCGGCAGGGTCGAGTGCTTCTACAACGCCCTCGGCGAAGACGACGCGTATGTAATCGTTGATCTGCCAGACCACATCACCGCGGCCGCGCTCAGTATCGCGGTATCGGCGGCGGGCTTGGCGCGCACAAAAACGACGGCGCTGCTGACGGTCGAGGAGGTCGACCAAGCCCTCGGCAAGAGCGTCAACTACCGGCCGCCGGGCCGCTAGAGGAATTTCCCATCGGGTGAACCCCCCTCACCCAGCTCCGGGTGGGGCTCGGCATCGCCTCGCCAACCCTCCTCAACCCTCTCCACCATTGGGGGGAGAGGGAAGGGTGAGGGGCGCGTCGCCGCGGCTTCAAAACGTGGCTCCCGACTGCAGCCAGTGGCGCACGATCTCCTCGCCGGTGGCAAACCACACGCCGTCATGGGCGCGGATATAGGCGAGGGCGGAATCAAGGCCGGCGATGCGGTGCGGCACCCCGGTGACGTAGGGGTGCAGGCAGATCGCCATGACCCGGCCGGATTGCGCCCCTTCGGCATAGAGCGTGTCGAATTGCCGACGGATCGCGGTTTCGAACTCGTCGATCGTGCCCAGGCGGGTGTTGATAAAGGGGGCGTCGTTGATCTCGTAGGAATAGGGTATCGAGACCAGCGGGCGACCGCCGACGTCCATCATGTAGGGCTGGTCATCGTTGACCCAGTCGGCGACGTAGAGGCATCCCTCGTCTGCCAGGAAATCGAGCGTATGCCAGGTCTCGGCAAGGCCGCTGCCGAGCCAGCCCAGCGGTTTTCTTCCGGTCATCTCGGCGATGCGCGACAATGTGCGACGGATCGTCTCGCGTTCTTCCTCCGGGCTCAGCGCGTCGAGCCATACACTGTTGGTCTGGTTGTGACCGAGGATCTCCCAGCCGAGCTCGACCGCCGCGCGGACGATCTGTGGATGATGATCACAAATATCGCTGTTGAGAGTCGGGCTGGCACGCACACCGTGCTTGCTCAGCACGTCCATGATCCGCCAGATGCCGACACGGTTCCCATAGTCACGCTGAGCCCAGGCGCGCACCGACGGCGGCGTGCCGGCAGGTGCCCCGGGCTGGGGCGCAATACCCCGGGTCAGCGGAAAGAACTCGATATTGGGAATGATCCAGACCGCGAGCCTGGCGCCGTTCGGCCAGGTCAGCTTTGGCCGATCTTTGATCGGAACATAAGGAAAGGGTCCGTAATCCCGCGGTTGCATGGCCATACCCTCCAAGGCTGAGACCGTGCCGAGCTTGCCAAAGATCGCTCGGCCGATCACTACCGAATGGCGCCGGTTCGAGGCGTTGTCGGCGGCAGCACTCTACCAATTGCTGCGCTTTCGGCAGCAGATCTTTGTGGTCGAACAGCGTTCGCCGTATCCCGATCTCGATGGGTTCGACACATCGGCCTGGCACCTGACGATGCGGCGGGAGGACGCGCTTATGGGCTATCTCCGCCTGCTGGCGGCGGACGATGGCGTCCGCATCGGCCGGGTCGCCGTCGCCGCCGAATTGCGCGGCCGGGCACTGGGGCGCCGGCTGATGAGCGAGGCATTGTCGTTTTGTCACGAACATTACCGCGGACAGCCGATCCGGCTCAGCGCCCAGGTTCCTCTCGCGCGGTTCTATCGCAGCCTTGGCTTTCGCGAGATCGGGGCGCCATACGACGACTTTGGGGTCCCGCACGTCGATATGCTGTTGTCGCCGTGACCGGTTAACGCCGCGTCCAAGGTCCCGCACCGTTTCGGCGCGGTGCGCAGGGTTCCACCGTGCTCGAAGATCGGTCACGAGGTGCGCGCCGCGCAAGAAGTCAGATACGGCCACAGCCCGCCGGCGGCTCCGAGCTCGTACAACCCATGACCGAGACAATTGTATCGATTGCTGATGAGACAGATTAAACAGATGGGACAGTTGGCGCAGCGCCGCCGATCATCGCGATCGCGCCGTTAACCGGTTTACCGAATTGACGTTTCTGCTGCGCGAGGGATTTGGCACGAAGCTTGCCCAGCGTCAGACGGCTGCTGACTTCCAGAGCCGACGAGGCACAGGAGACTCAACGACGCTAGCCGTTGAGTCTCAGTATTGAATCTGGAGAAGCTTATGCGCGTACTCGTTATCACTGAGAATGACCGCAGGTTGGCCGACATCCAGACAATGCTAAGCGAAGAAACTCTTGTCTGTGAAGCGGTTCATCCTGCTCAGGACTACCAGGAGATTGACAAGCGTGGGGATTACGACGTCATTATCCTCGATTTGATGGGCCCGGGTGAAGAGGGAAATAAGGATAAGGTGCTCGAGCGTTTGCGTGGGGGTAAGCCGCGGACGCCAATCCTGATACTTTCGAGCGATCGTGAGCTTGGCGGCCGGCTGGAGGCCCTTGGCTTCAGCGCCGTCCAATTTGTGAACGAGCCATTTGACCGCCACGAGCTGGTGGCCAGTCTTTGTGCGATCGTCCGCCGCACCCAGCGCCGGTCGGCGCCGCTCATTCGCGCCGGCGAGCTTGTTGTCGATCCTGAGGCGCGGGTCGTCGCAATCGATGACCGGGCGGTGCCGCTGACCCGCAAGGAGTACAGCATCCTCGAACTGCTCGCCTTGCGTCAGGGTACGGCTGTGACCAAGGAAATGTTCCTCAAGCACCTCTATGGCGAAAGTCGTGAGCCGGAGATGAAGATTATCGACGTCTTTATCTGCAAGCTTCGCAAAAAGCTGTCCCAAGCAACCGGCGGCAAGCGCTACATCGAAACCGTCTGGGGGCGGGGCTACGCACTGCGCGACCCCCAATCCGTTCCGGCCGCGAAAGCAGCAAAACCGGCCGCGAGCCCGTACGACACCAAACAAAGCGCCCGCAGCGCGGCAGCTTAGCCGGAATTGAATTAGCCCGCGTCTGAGGCTCTGGCCAGTGATCCAAAACCTTTTGCTTGGATCGACCTCGGATGTCTGCAGCAAAGTTGCGGGGATTTGCTAACCACAATCATCCAATGCACGGCCACCGGGGTTCCACTGGCTCAGCGGCGTCCGCATCGCCTCGAATATGTCCTCGCCGGTCGGGACCAGCGGG
>JAFAHP010000367.1 GCA_019237175.1 Alphaproteobacteria bacterium | reverse complement strand
ATCCGCATTCTTGCCCAGCCTCATAGCGCGGACCCGTGGGCCGGATCGCTCTTCGCCATGGGGTCTGTAAGCGATCGGGGGACAGCCGAATCCCCTTGCCTGATCCTGAGGGCCGCGCGAAGCGCGGCATCTCGAAGGATGGATGTCGAGTGGGGCGGCTATTCCGGGATTAGGAGCACCTGCGCGCTTGTCGAGCAACCGGAAGTGACATAGCATCCACTAACCAAGAAATTGGGTCCAATTTGCCGGACCAATGATCCGCGTCCCTCGGGGAGCGCGGGGCCGTCGCACTAAGGGAGGGAACAAGCGATGAAGCTATCTCGTTTGTGGCTGCCGGCGCTCGCGCTCGTTTTCGGCGCTGGGGCGGCGAGCGCCAACGACCAGCTGATCCAGCTGTCCAAAGACCCCAATCAGTGGGTGATGCCGTCAGGCGATTACGCCAACACCCGATACAGTACGCTCGATCAGATCAACAAGGATAACGTCAAGAATCTTCGCCCGGTCTGGACGTTCTCGACCGGTGTGCTGCGCGGCCACGAAGGCGGCCCGCTGGTGATCGGCGATGTCATGTACATCAGTACCCCGTTTCCCAACGACGTCTTTGCTCTCGATCTGAACAACAACGGTCGCATTCTGTGGAAATATGAGCCCAAGCAGGATCCGACCGTGATCCCAATCATGTGTTGCGACACGGTCAACCGCGGTGTTGCCTACGCCGACGGTAAGATCTTTCTGCATCAGGCCGACACCACGCTGGTGGCGCTCGACGCCAAGACCGGTGCCGTCGTATGGAGCCTCAAGGACGGCGATCCGACAAAAGGCGAAAGCGGGACGAGCGCGCCGCTGGTCGTCAAGGACAAGGTTTTGGTCGGCACCAGCGGCGGTGAGTTTGGCGTCCTGGGGCATGTCACCGCCTACAATCTCAAAGACGGCTCAAAGGCGTGGCGGGCCTATTCGGCGGGTCCCGACGACCAGATCCTGTTCGATGCCAATACGACCGAACTCGGTAAGCCCGTCGGCAAGGATTCGTCGTTGAAGAGCTGGCAGGGCGATCAATGGAAGATCGGCGGCGGCGATACCTGGGGCTGGCTCTCTTATGACCCGGAGCTGAACCTCGTTTATTACGGTTCCGGTAATCCGAGCACCTGGAACCCCGTACAGCGGCCCGGTGACAACAAGTGGTCGATGACCATCTTCGCCCGCAACCCCGACACCGGCATCGCCAAATGGGTTTATCAGATGACGCCGCACGACCAGTGGGATTATGACGGCGTCAACGAAATGATCCTCGCCGACGTCCCGGTGAAAGGCCAACAAGTCAAGGCGCTCGTGCATTTCGATCGCAATGGCTTCGGCTATACCCTTAATCGTGAGACTGGCGAACTGCTGGTCGCCGAAAAATTCGATCCCAAGGTCAACTGGGCCTCCAAAGTCGACATGCAGACCGGCCGGCCAGAAGTCGTCGCCGAATTTGCCCCCGGCTCCAAGGGCGAGGACGTCAATTACAAGAACGTCTGCCCGGCCGCACTCGGTTCGAAAGACCAGCAGCCGGCGGCATTTTCGCCAAAGACCGGGATCTTTTATGTGCCGACCAACCACGTCTGCATGGATTACGAGCCGTTCAAAGTGTCCTACACCGCGGGCCAGCCCTATGTCGGTGCGACCGTGAACATGTATCCGCCGCAGGGCGACAGCAACCTCGGCAACTTCATCGCCTGGGATGCCGGCGCGGGCAAAATCCTGTGGTCGGATCCGGAGCCGTTCTCGGTCTGGTCGGGGGCGCTCGCGACCGCTGGCGGAGTGGTTTTCTACGGCACGTTGGAAGGTTATCTGAAGGCCGTCGACATGCAGACCGGCCAGGAGCTGTATCGCTTCAAGACCCCGTCGGGCATCATCGGCAACGTCAACACCTTTACCCATAACGGCAAGCAATACATTGCCGTTTTGTCGGGCGTGGGCGGCTGGGCCGGGATCGGGATGGCGGCCGGCCTGACGCAGGCCCCTGCTGCCCAAGAATGGCACCACGCGGTGAGTGGGACCACCCACACCCCGACCGAGGCTGAGAAGGCGATCGACACCGCCGGACTGGGGGCCGTTGGCGCTTACAAGGCGTTGTCCAATTACACGCAACTGGGGGGTGTGCTGACGGTCTTCGCGCTTCCCGACTGATTTAAACCAGCCCGAAGGCCGGCGTCGTCGCGACGTCGGCCTTTCTTCTGTCAGCATCCCCTAGTTGCGATGATGTTCAAACGACACCTAGGCCTGCGGCTTTTCGTCGCGATTGGCGCGCTTCTCGCAGCCAACCGGCTGGTCGCGGCGCAAACCGGCCAGGCGGCGCCGAAGCCCTATACTGTTGAAAACGGCAAGGTCGACAAAAAGACTTTCAATGGCTGGCGCCGTTACACCGAATCGTGTTTGCGCTGTCACGGACCGGACGGTGCCGGCAGTTCCTACGCCCCGAGCCTTGTCGATTCGGTCAAGCACATGACCCAGGACCAATTCAACGAAATCGTCGTCAACGGCCGCAAAAACGTCACGACCGCGAGCGAGAGCGTGATGCCGCCCTTTGGTACCGTCGAGGATGTGATGAACTACCTCGACGACATCTGGGCCTATTTGAAGGCGCGCGCCGACGGCGTACTCGGCCGCGGCCGGCCGCCGCGAATAGGTGATTAGGACGACGTCGCAATCGCTTTATTTGCGTGTTAGTCCGTCACCGGCCGTAGCAGCGGGTAGGGTATGACACGTCGTCGTTTTCGTAGGGCGGAAAACCCCCGGACGACCGCCTCTGCGGGCGTTCCGGGGGGCATTCCGCCATCTTCGCCACCGCCGAGAGCGGAGCGGCGGAATGCGCGCGACGCGCTATTCCGCCCTACGCAGCTCAGGCGGAGGTGGTGGCTCGTGGCGCTCGTCGGTGCTACTCTCCTTTGTTGCGGCGGTTCGGCTGCGGCTCAGACCGCCGATATTGCCAGTCGGACGGTGCTTAAAGTTTGCGCCGATCCCAGCGATCTCCCCTTCTCCGACGAAAAGAAAGAGGGGTTTGAGAACAAGATAGCCGAGTTGATGGGTGCTTCCCTGGGCGTCAAGGTCGAATATACCTGGTTTCCGCAGATTATCGGGTTTGTGCGCAATACATTGGCGGTCTATCGCTGCGACCTGGTGATGGGGACGGTTGCCGGCGACGAGATCATGACAACAACAAATCCCTATTACTTTACGACCTATGTCATGGTCTACCGCTCCGACAAACGGCTTGTCATTGAGGATATGCGGGATCCGCTGCTCAAAAGCCTACGGTTGGGTGTGGTCAGCGCCACCCCTCCCGCCGACCTGCTCGTGAGCCATGATTTGATGGCGCGCACCAAACCCTACCCGCTGACTGTCGATACGCGCGTCGAGTCCCCGACTCATCAAATGGTCTTGGACGTCATGAGCGGGGCCATCGATGTCGGCTTTTTGTGGGGGCCGATCGCCGGATATTACAAGGAGCACGACAAGCTCCCCCTGACCTTGGTTCCGCTCGCGGACGAGCCCGGTGCGCCGCGCATGAAATACCATATCGCCATGGGAGTGCGTGCCAATGAGCCCGAGTGGCGGCGGCGCATCAACGCCGTGATCCTGAAGCAGCAGCCGCAGATCACAGCGATTTTGCGCGACTATGGCGTCCCGCTGCTCAACGAGCAGGGCCAGCTGGCCGATCCTTGAGGCCGATGTCTTCGACGAAATCGATCTGCCTAGTATTGCTGCTGGCAGCATTTCCCTGCCGAGCCGCCGACCTCACGGCTGATCAGGTGCACAGGGTTTTGGCTGCGGCAATGCCGGACCGTCCGGCGGATCTTTCGGGAAAATCGCTTGAAAAGCTTGATTTGAGCCATCTCGACTTTAGCGGTGCAAATCTGTCGCGGGCAAACCTGTTCGCGGCGAAATTGGTCGGCGCGGATTTTACCGGCGCCGATTTGTCCGGGGCAAAGCTCGACCTCGCCTGGATCATGCGGGCCAATTTCACCAACGCGAACCTGTCGAACGCCAGCCTTCTTAGCCTTGTGGTGTCGAGTGGTCTTGATTACTCCGCCGCCGAAGCTGCGACGTTTCGAGGCGCCAATTTCGCGGGGGCGCACATTATCGCGCGGCTGGCTCGTCTGGACCTGCGTGGCGCCAATCTCACCGGCGCCAAGATGGCGCCGGATATGAGAAACCAGTCGATGGGACTAATGCGCAGCGATCTGTCGGGGGCGAATTTGGCCGGCGCCGATTTCTCAAAGGCCGATCTCAGCTTTGCATTGATGCGCTTTGCCAAATTAAACGGGGCCAATTTCACCGGCGCCAACCTGTCCGCGGCTGATTTTTCCGGGGCCGACCTGACCGGTGCGGAGCTGAGCGGCGCCAATGTCACCGACACCGATTTTGGCGGTGCGGTGATCACGAACGCGCGTGGGCTCGACACGATGAAGGGCTGGCATCCCCCGCGGTAGTTGATGAAATTTGACGGAGGTGGCGGGTTTGACATCGGCCTGCGAGGTCGGGGGAGGCTCCGGAACGATTTATCGAAAAAGATTGGCTTGGGGGAGCGCCGATATTGAACAAGGACGTTGACATTGAGCATTGGTCTCGGTTTGCCGACGAATGGACGACATGGGCTCGTGCCCCAGACCATGACGCGTTTTGGGCCTACCGCGCGTCCTTGCTCGCCTTTATCGGGCGAGGTGCCGGCGAGGCTCTCGACGTGGGATGTGGAGAGGGGCGGGTGTCCCGTGTTCTGAAGGATTGCGGCTACCAGGTGACGGCGATCGATCCGGTCGAAAGGCTCATAAAGGCTGCCGAACAGGCTGGATCAGCCGATACCTACAAAGTCGCGGCGGCCGCTGATCTGCCATTCGAGGATCACCGTTTCGACCTGGCCGTCGCTTACAACGTGCTGATGGATATCGAGGATGTTCCAGGAGCCTTGAAGGAGATCAGACGGGTTCTACGTCCCTTGGGAACCCTTGTTATTTCGATTGTACACCCATTTGCGGATCGCGGGCGCTTCGCCGGTCCCGAGGCCGATGCTCCGTTTATCCTTCAAAAGTCTTATTTCGGCCGGGAGCGCTTCGAGGGGACCGAGGCACGCAATGGGTTGCAAATGCACTTCGCCGGCTGGTCACAGCCGCTGGAAAGCTACATGGCGGCGCTGGAAAGTGCGCAGTTTGCGGTCACATCGCTGCGCGAGCCCGTTCCGGACGCGAAGGATCGAGATAGCCGTATGGAACGCTGGAACAAGGTGCCTCTCTTCCTCTGGCTGAAGGCGCGGATTCTCCCGATCTGAGGATCACCTCGGGGCGCGCCAAGCGCGCGCAAGCGGTTGCAAAAAGGGCCGATTTTCAAGCGCTCGTCGCGTCAGTGCGCATCGGCCTGCTCTAACGCACGCGCCCAGGCGCCGAGGCGCGCGTCGAGCGCTACCGGGGTCTCGCAGGCATAGCGGATCGTGTGCTGGGTTTCCTCGAAATTGCGCGCGGTGAAATCATGCCGTTGCTGAAGATCGATGCGCCTGGCGGCGGCCTCGCCGGTGGCGTTCGCTGGGATCGCGTCGAGTTCGGCTGCAAGCCGGCTGACAAGATCGGCGAGCTCGCGCTGCCGCCGCCCGATTTCTTTCAGCTTATCGATCAAATCGGCGCGCGCGCGGTCGCTTTCTTCGAGCAGCCCTTCAAAGGCGAGCGCCAGCCGTCGCTGACGATCGCCCGTCAAGCTGCGGGTAAAAGCGTCAATTTCCTTAAGCCCGTCTTCGGTCGAAACCCGGCGCGGCGCCAGCCGCCGAACCAGGTCGGCAACCGCCGGGTCGGCATGCCAATCGCCAATATTGTCGAGCGGCGGCCCGTTCCAATAGGCCCCGGCAGAAAGATGCGGCACCAGCCGCTGCTGGCAAGGCCAATTCGGATCCTGTGCGGGTGCAGCCGCATTAGCGTATTGGCTGACAATGGAAGCCGCTAGCAGAATCGCGGCGGTGTTGGCGTGACGAACAACTGCCCGCACGGGGTTGCCCTCACTCTGCTCCCGCTGCGCAGGTCCTCCCTCTCCCCGCGCGCGGGGAGAGGGAGGGGGTGAGGGGTGGCACTTGGACCCACGCAGTCAC
>JAFAHP010000366.1 GCA_019237175.1 Alphaproteobacteria bacterium | reverse complement strand
CAGCGCCGGCAGCGGAATGTGCCGGTCGTTCTCGTAAGCTGCGAGCACCAGATCGACGAGCGCATCGCCATCGCCGCCGCCGCCCGGAGTCACCAGCAAAAACGGCTTTTCGACGACATCTTGCAACTCCGGTGTCAGCACGGGATCGGTGGCGCCGCGGCGCAGATAACCAGTGTAAATCATCTTGCGGCGCACGCTTGCGGGGACATTCAACCCGGCCAGCGGATCGCAGATTTGAGGCAGGCCGTAAACCCAGATCTCGTCATAATATTCGGACAGGGCCGGAACAGCGTTCTTCCGCTCCCATTCGTTTTCGAGCGCTTCGGGTTCGTCCATCACGTCCCGCAGACCGAGGATGACCGTCGCCCGCCGGCGCTGCATCAACCGTAAGGTGTCCCGCACTTCACCGCGCAAACCAAGCGGCTCCTTGTCGACGATCAGCATGTCGGGATCGAAGACGTCGGCGGTGTGGCGGATGATCGAGGAGCGCATCGCCAGCGTTTCCTCGATGTCGATATGGAGATTGAGCGAAACATACTCGCCGTTGCGCAGCTTGATGACCCCGGGCACTCGGACAAAATCGACCCGCGCGCGGAAATCGAAGCTGCCGATGATCGGCGAGCCGGACAGGATCAGGATCGACAGCGCCGGGTCGGCATCGACCAGCGAATGCGCGATCGCTCGGCAGCGCCGCAGATGACCGAGGCCAAAACTGTCGTGGCTGTAGATCAGCACACGCTTGTGGTGACGCCGCCCTGTCATTTCAGGTCACCTCGCGCATATCTGCCGCTCGACTATTGCATAGTGGCACAGGCCGCGGAATGATCTTTTCATGAAGCCTGTTGCGATCAAGGGGCTGATCGGTGCCGTCGGCAACGTCGAAGGCGTGCTGGCAACGCCGCGCCCCCGCATCTGGCGGTGGTTTGACCGCGACTCGCGCCGGGCTGCGGCGCCGCCCGCGCCGCCACCGCAGCGTGCCCCCGTCGAGCGCGATCCCCTCGAACCGTCGATTTACCGTTTCATTCTGCGTTACAGCCTGCGCCAGCAGCTCGTGCTGTTGCTGCTGACCCTGCTTTCTTTCCCGTTTCTCTACTATTCTCTCGAACTGCCTAAGATAATCACCAACAGGGCTATCAAGCCGCACTATGTGAGCCAAACCATATTTGGTCACCCATTTGCTCAAATCCCCTACCTGATGCTGCTTTGTTTTGCATTTCTGCTGCTCGTCTTTATCAATGGCGCATTCAAATATTATATAAATACGTATAAGGGTCGACTCGGCGAGCGGATGTTGCGGCGTTTCCGCTATCAGCTCTATCAGCGGCTGCTGCTGTTCCCGCTGTCCTATTTCCATAAGAATTCGTCGGCGCAGATCATCCCAATGATCACCGCCGAATGCGACACCCTCGGCGGTTTTGCCGGCGACGCGGTGGCGTTGCCCGCGTTTCAGGGCGGCACCTTGTTGACCAACCTTTTTTTCATGTTCATGCAGAACCCGGTTCTGGGGGCGGCGGCGGTGGCGCTTTACCCGGTTCAGGGCTACGTGATCCCCAAATTGCAGCGTAAGGTCAATCAGCTCAACCGCATGCGCGTGCGCACGGTGCGTCAGGTCGCCGACCGCGTCCAGGAGACGGCGAGCGGGATGGCCGACATCGTCGCCAATGATGCGGGTAAGCTGCAACTGAGCTATTTCGCGCATTTGCTGGGGACGATCTACGACATCCGCTTCGAGAGTTATCAGCGCAAATTTTTCGCCAAATTTCTCAACAACTTTCTCGGCCAGCTGACACCGTTTTTCTTTTTCTCGATTGGCGGATACCTGGTCATCCGTGGTCCGCTTTCGATCGGCGGCTTGCTCGCCGTGCTGATCGCCTACAAGGACCTCGCCTCGCCGTTCAACGAACTGCTCACTTTTTATCAGAGCTTTCAAGATTCGAAGATCAAATACGAGCAGATCGTCGAGCAATTCGCACCCCCGGGGATAATCGAGGCGCGCCTGCAACCGGGCGAACCCGAAACCGTGACGCGGTTGGCCGGCGAGATTACCGTAGCGAACCTGTCGCTCGCCGAGGATGACAGCAGCCGCGTGGTCGATGGGATCAGCTTTACTGTCCCGCTCGACCGTCAAATTGCCGTCATTGGCCAGAGCGGCAGCGGCAAGAGCGAGCTTGCCCGGCTGTTGGCGCGGCTGATCCAGCCGAGCGGCGGGCGGATTACGATCGGTGGAACTGACCTCGCCAGCTTCTCGGCTGCGACGGTCGGCCGCCGGATCGGCTATGTCGGCCCGACGCCTTATCTGTTCGCCGGGACTTTGTTCGACAATCTCCTGGTCGGGCTGCGCCACGCGCCGACGCGGCCCGCGCAATACCCGCCCGCGGTCGGCAGACGCCGGGCGCGGCAACTGACCGAGGCGGCGAAAGCCGGCAACATCGATTTCGACATCCACGCCGATTGGATCGATTACAAAAGCGCCGGGGTCGCCGATCGCGAGGAGCTGTCGCACCGCATTACCAAAGTCCTCGCCGGTCTGGGCTGCGAGAACGATGTTTACAGTCTGGGGCTGCGCGGGCGCCTCGATCCGGAGGCAGAGCCGGGAGCGGCGCAGCGGCTGTTGGAGGCGCGCAAGGCGCTCGCCCGCCGGCTTGCCGATGAAGGGATCAGCCACCTCGTCGAGACCTATGACGTCGAGAGCTTCAACCGCAACGCTTCGGTAGCGGAAAACCTGCTGTTCGGGACACCGATCGGCCCGGTGTTCGATTTCGAGGCGCTCGCCGACAACCATTACGTGCTGCAGGTACTGGCCAAGGTCGGGCTGGTGGACGATCTGATTGGAGCCGGCCGCGAGGTCGCCGAAACCATGGTCGAACTGTTTGCCGACCTGCCGCCCGACCATAGCTTTTTCGAACAGTACAGCTTTATCAGCGCCAATGATCTGCCCGAATTCGCCGCGATCCTGGCGCGCACCGAAAAGGGCGGGACATCAGCACTCGCCACACCGGATCGCACCAGACTGTTGTCGCTGCCGTTCAAACTGATCGCGGCACGCCACCGGTTCGATGTGATTGACGAGGCGATGCAGCAACGCTTGCTGGCGGCACGGCGGGTGTTTCGCGCTGATTTGCCGGTGCCGGCGCGGGCCCAGATCGAATTTTTCGACGCCGTGGGCTACAACGCGGCCGCCTCGGTGCAGGACAACATTTTGTTTGGCAAGATTGCCTATGGAGAGGCGGACGCGCCGGTGCGCGTCCCAGCGGCGCTCGCCGAGGTCGTCGATGCTCTTGAACTACGCCAGACGGTGATCGAGGTCGGGCTCGGTCACAATGTCGGTCCGGCCGGCTCGCGGCTGTCCCTGGCGCTGCGGCAAATGGCCGGGATCGCGCGGGCTGTCCTTAAGCGCCCCGATCTATTGATCCTCGACGAAGCGACCTCGGCGCTCGACGGACAGGCCCAGGCACGCGTTATGAAAGGGATCAAGGAGGAGTTCGCCGGCCGCGGCATCATCTGGGTGTTGCATCGCGCCAGCCTTGCGCGCAACTTTGACCATGTACTCGTGTTGAGCAACGGCAAATTGCAGGAGCAGGGAGATCCGACCGAACTCTTCCAGCGCCGAGATTCGCTGCTGACGTTGCTGGCGGCGACGGAATGAGAAGAAGAGGCTGGGAGGATGCGAAGGAGAGAGGGTGATGAGCCTCAAAGAGGAGTTCGAGCTGCTGCGACGGGTGCCGCTCTTCGCCGAAATCGAGCCGTCGCGATTGAAGCTGCTGGCGTTCCTGAGCGAGCGGGTTGGTTTTGATCCGGGCCGGCTGATCGTGCGTCAGGGCGACACCGCCGATGCCGCCTATCTGATCATCGACGGCCATGCCGAGGTCATCGCCGAGGCGCCGAGCGGGCCGGTGATCCTCGCCACCCTCGGTCCCAACGAGACGGTCGGGGAGATCGGCATATTGACCAATATGCCGCGCAACGCCACGGTTCGCGCCCAGGATCGGGTCATCGCGCTGCGCATCTCCAAGGAACCGTTCATGCGCATGGTCCGCGAGTTCCCCAACATCTCGGTCTCGATCATGCAGGAACTGGCGCACCGGCTGGATGCGGTCAACAATCAGCTGCGCACCTGCATGGCCGAGAACAAACGGTTGCGCGAACAAGGCGGCATCGCCGCTTGAACTTCTCGCAATGAGCCGGCTCGACAGCTTCATTCGCCGGCTCGAGGCCCAGCGCGCCTGCCTCGATGCGGCGGCGCAAATGGTGCGCAGCCTTGACGGCCCGATACTTGAACTCGGGCTCGGCAACGGCCGCACTTATGATCACCTCCGCCAGCTCTTTCCCGAACGCGAGATCTTGGTCTGCGAGCGCCACGTCGCCGCCCATCCGGACTGCATCCCCCCCGCCGAATTCCTGCTGTTGGGCGATATGCGCGAGACACTGCGCGCGGCGCGCGGCCGGCTCGAAGGGCGGGTGGCACTTGCGCATCTCGATCCCGGAACCGGAGATGTCGACGCCAACCGGGCGCTCGCTTGCGATCTGGCGCCGCTAATTGCGCCTTTGCTGCGCCCCGGCGGCATTCTGGTCAGCGAGCCCGCTATCCAATTGTCGGAGCTCGTCGGCCTAGCGCTGCCGTCGGATGTCGCCCCCGGCCGCTACCACCTTTACCGCCGGGTCAACTCCCAATGGTCACGATGACCGGGACGTGATCCGAGGCTTTGGCCCAGCTTCGGCTGTCGCGAAGCACCTGCGCCGCGGCCAGCTCGGCCACCAGCCGCGGTGTGACCCAGATATGGTCGAGGCGCCGGCCGCGGTCGGAGGCGGCCCAGTCGCGGGCGCGATAACTCCACCAAGTGTAAAGCCGCTCGGGCGCGGGGATGAAATGACGTACGGCGTCGACAAAGCCGCCCGCCTGTTGCAGGCGGTCGAGGCGCTCGACTTCGACCGGGGTGTGGCTGACGACATTCAAAAGCTGCTTGTGCGACCAGACATCGGCTTCGAGCGGCGCGACATTGAGATCGCCGACCGCGACCATCGGCGGCCCGTGCCCGCGCTCCGCGGCGAACCACGCAGCGACTTCATCGAGAAATTGCAACTTATGAAAGAATTTTGGATTGGTGTCGGGATCTGGTATGTCACCGCCTGCGGGCACGTAGATATTGTGCAATTCGATGCCGCCGGGCAATATGGCGATCGCGTGCCGACAGTCTTCGCGAGCGCACCAGTTGCGGGTCTGCGGGATCTCGAGCGGGACGCGCGAAAGGATCGCCACGCCGTTGTAGCCTTTCATCCCGTGCACCAGCCGATGCCGGTAACCCAGCAT
>JAFAHP010000278.1 GCA_019237175.1 Alphaproteobacteria bacterium | reverse complement strand
GCGCATGTCGTTTTTGGGGGTGGTCGCGATCCTCGGTGCCGCCGCGGTGATCTACGCGCTGCAGGCGCGCGTGCCGACCGGTTTTCTGCCCGAGGAAGACCAGGGCGCTTTCTTTGTCAATGTACAGTTGCCTGACGCCGCCTCGGTCACCCGTACCAGTGACACGGTCAAGCGCATCGAGGCGGTATTGCGGTCGATGCCGCAGGTGCAGAACGTTTTTGCGATTATCGGCTTTTCGATCATCGACGGGGTCAACGAGCCCAACGCGGCGTTTGTGGTGCCGACCTTGAAACCGTTTGCCGATCGCGTGGGTGCGGCCAATTCGGCGCAGACGCTGATTGGGCGCGTATTCGCCGCGGGACAGGAGCTCCGCAACGCGACGGTGATCCCGTTCAATCTGCCGCCGATCATTGGGTTGTCGACGACCGGCGGGTTCGAGTATCGGCTCGAAGGGCTAGAAGGCCAGGAGCCGGCGGCAATGAACAGCGTGATGCAGGGTTTGCTCGCCGCCGCCAACCACGACCCACACCTCACCCGCGTGTTTTCGACCTATACCGCCAGCAACCCGTCGATCTTTCTGAACATCGACCGGCAAAAGGCGCAGGCGCTCGGTCTCAACATGAGTGACGTCTTTACCACGCTGCAGGCTGCGCTCGGTAGTTTTTACGTCAACAACTTCAATTTGTTCGGACGGGTCTGGCAGGTCATCATTCAGGGCGAGGCGGCCAATCGCACGGATATTTCGTCGTTGTGGCAGATTTATATCCGCAACAAATTCGGCACTACGGTGCCGTTGGCCTCGATCGCCCATGCCGGCATCATAGTTGGGCCGCAAGTTATCACCCGCTACAACAACTACCGTGCGATCCCGATCCAGGGCAGCCCGGCGCCGGGTGTGTCGTCGGGCACGGCGCTAGCAGCGATGGCAGAAGTCTCCGCAAAAACCTTGCCCCCCGGTTTCGGCTTCGAGTGGACCGGAACCGCCTATCAACAGGTAGCAGCAGCGGGGCAGACAGGGGCGATCCTGGGTCTGGCGATCCTGTTCGCATTTCTGTTCCTCGTGGGACTTTACGAAAGCTGGATGATCCCGGTTCCGGTGCTGTTGTCGGTGCCGGTCGGGGTGCTCGGCGCGTTTATCGGCATCTTGGTGTTCCGTGTCCAACTGGACCTCTACGCCGAGATCGGGCTCGTCGTTCTGATCGCAATGGCCGCCAAAAACGGGATCCTGATCGTCGAGTTCGCCAAGGACCAACGCGAGCAGGGCAGGGACATTCGCGAGGCGGCGGTGCTCGGTGCGCGAATGCGGTTTCGCGCAGTCATGATGACCTCGTTCGCGTTCATCCTCGGTGTCTATCCGCTCGTCGTCGCGCAAGGTGCAGCCGAGTTGAGCCGCCACGCCATCGGCACCCCGGTCTTTGCCGGCATGATCGCCGCCAGCGCCATCGGGCTGTTTGTGATCCCGATGCTCTACGTCACCTTCCAGACGGTCCGCGAGGGTTCGAGCGCCTGGCTGCGCCGACTCGCTCCGCGCCGCCGCCGTGAGGCTCGCTAGCATCCGAGCTCCCCCGCCCAATCATGACACCGACCGGCCAGGCAAAAGTTTGTGCGGGCATATGCGGTGCGGCGCGGTAGCCGGCGGCGAATGAGCGTTCGAGGTTCATCGAACCGCCATCAATCCGTCAAACATCGTTAACCATAAGAAAATATGGTCCCCCGCGCTCAGTTCACCACGCGGGGGAAACATGCTTGCTTTTTTGAAGCGGCGAGCGCTCGTGCAGTCGCGACAATTTCCCGAACCCGATTGCCCGCCCCCACACTCCCTATGTGCCCGTCAACCGCCCGGCAATCGGCGATCTGTTCGACATGTTCGACTTTGGCCGCAGCAAGTAGGGCTCTTTCCAGTCACCTTCTGGACGATGCGAGACCGCTCAGGCGCATATTTCGCCCTGGGCGAGACCGATTAGTTCTGATTAATCAAGCGGGGCGCGGGTATCCTTTCAGCCCGAGCTTGCCACACGACGACGGGGGTGGGACGTCCGCGCGCCGATTCCGATAAGACCACGCCACACCCGGACCAGATTCGACCCCCCAAGATAAATCCGGGCGCGGCGAGCGGATGGCTGAATATTACTCCGCGGTAGCGATGCGTTCGCGGCGCGCCGGGGCCGAGGCCATCCGCGTTGCGATCTCGGCGGGTTTGGTCCAGGCGAGATACTCGGCGGCGTATTCGGGCGGCAAGACCTCGACCATCTGCTCGTTCTCGACCCACACCTCGATCACATGGAACGGGCCGCGGTTGCAGTTGAAGCAGTGCCAGCCTTCACGTTTGGCGACGGCTTCGACTTTATCGGCACCGGTCGTGACGCTGAGCGCGAAATGGGTCGGGGCAAACTGGCGCGGCTCTTTTCGGACGAAGCCGCCGCCAACCTCGCCCCCCGGCCGCAATTCGGTCCCCGCCGGATAGACCTCGACACCCGACCCGTGGTCGTCGAGCTGGAGAGCGAAAAAGCTGCCGGGATTGGGCGGAAACGGCACCGCTTTGCCGCCCATGATTTCGGCCAGAACCCCGGCGACGTGCTGTGGGTCACGCGCGGCGATCGAAAGATGATGAATCATGGTTCCCTCGCAAGTTTGTCGGCGACTGACACGGCTTTCGCATCGCCCGCGTCGTGATCCGAGATCGGGCGCTTTCGGCGCGATTCAAGCCCGTAATCGCGAGGCATCGAAATCGGGCTCGGGGGTGAATAGCTCCTGCGGCTGCGCCACGCCGCGCAACGCGTAGCGCCCGACCGAAACCAGCCGGCGCCGCGTGTTCGCATCGAGCGCGTCGGCAAATGTCGCCGACAGCAGCATGTTCCGCTCGACCGAGCGGCTCATCGCCAGAATGCGGCTGACCTCGTTGACCGCCGGGCCGATGACGGTGAAGTCGAGGCGGTCTTTGCTGCCGACATTGCCGTAAAACACATCGCCAACATGCAGTGCCAGATAAACCTCGCTTGTCGGCAAACCCTGTTCGGCGCGCCGGCAGTTCAGCTGGGCGGCGTCCTCGCGGACCTGCGCTGCGGCGGCAAGCGCCGCAAGGCAGCCCTTGCTGCGATCGTCGCCGGCGAAGATCGCCAAAGTTCCGTCCCCGACGAGCTTCAGAACATCGCCGCCCTGCCCGTGCACCGCCGAGACCACGACATCGGCGTAGTCGTTCAAGAGCGGAATGATCTGTTCGGGCGCTGCGGTGTCGGAGATGTGGGTATAGCCGCGCAAATCGCTGTACCACAGGACCGCGTCGATCTTCTCGGCGACCCCGCGCAGGATGCGCCCGCTCATCACGCGCCGGCCCGGGTCGCGGCCGAGATAGGTTTCCACCAATGTCCCGGCCATGCGCGCCAAAGCTGCCGATTTGATCGCGAGCTTCAGAAATGGCGCGAGCCGTTTGATTGCTGCGATGCCGGCCTCGTCAAAGCCGTGGGCGGCATCGGTGACCCATGACGAATAGACACAATCCATCTCCCCGATCACTCCTTCATCGGCGAAGCGCTGAACCAGCGCCAGGTAATCGGTCATGCCCTCATCCCGCGCCTGCTCGATCGCAGCAAATTCGGAAGGATCTGCATCGCAGAGGCGACGCCGCAATACCTCGCCGCCTGTGTTCAGCAGGTGAAAGAATGGCGAGCGCCGCCAGTTCTCGGCCGCTTCGCCCTCATTCGTGCGGCCGTAATCCACCGCCTCGGCATCGTCGGGCTGGTCGGCGCGCCAGCGAAAGACGCGGCCCTCATAAATCGGGTGCAGCGTATCGAGAATAACCAAGGCGCGCGCCAACGGGATCCCGGCAGCCGCGACGCGGCGGCAAAATCCGGCCATCAATTCGTTATCGCTGCGGCCGACCAGACCGGCCTTCGTCACCCAGCCTGCGATTTCGTCGAACGTGGAATGGTCCATTTGCAGAATTTAGTGGTGGGAGGTACGCGGATCATTCCGCATTTCGTCGCCCCGCGTAAGCGGGGGCCCAGGGCGGCAGTACCGAGTTGGTTGCCCCTGGGTGCCCGCGTCGCGGGCATGACGAAAGAAAAGCGGATACATCATGAGCGCCAGAACGTCTCGTCGCCGCCACCA
>JAFAHP010000257.1 GCA_019237175.1 Alphaproteobacteria bacterium | reverse complement strand
CGCTCAACCTGACACCGGGACCAGCGATCCTGTTTGTCCTGTCGCGCGCGCTGGGCAGGGGCGGCGGGCGGCGGTGGTCTCGGTGTTTGGCCTCGCCACCGCCTCGGTGATCCCTCCATGTGGCGCGAATAACGTCGAAATCGTTCGCGGCACGGGGTTAGGCGCGTCCTCATCCGCCGGATGAATGGCCGGGCATAGGCCGGCGAGAGTGATCGCGCTTGGCGGTCGATCTCGGAGGTACGCAGTCCGCTCCGCATCGCGCGGGGCTTGCCAGGCGCTCTGACGCTTTTTTGACGCTATTAAGCAAAAGTGGCGGTACGGGCGGATGCCCGTAATCATAATTTGCGAACCCAGCAAAGACGCGAGATCCAATGATCGCAATCGATCCCAAGTTTCATGATGCGAATGAGTCGTCGCTCTGCTGCAGCCCCAATGTCGCTGGGGAGCCCGCATCAGAGCGCGAGCCCTCTTGTGTGGCCCCAAACCTTGGTATTTTCGGTGTTGCTTTTGCGCGGATCAGACGCAGATGTACTTTCGCGTGCCAATTTGCCGTCACCCTCGCGCTCGCGATGGCGATGATCTCGACGGCGGGCCACGCGCAGGGTGTTCCAGCAGCGAAATTTTCTCTTGAAGCCGCGGACGGCGGGCGGAGCTTTGCCGCCGGATCGATATCGGGGACGCTTTGCACCCCGTCTCCTCCCGGGGGAGGCTGTCAGAGCAGTTTCGCGTCCGCCAACTTGACGGATGATAAGGCAGTCGCAGCCGCGAACGGCTCGAATAAAGGCGCGCTTGCGCCAACCGCCAGCGCCACTGCGAGTGCCGAAGTTTTTTTTGAGGCGATCCCTCGTGCCGGCGGGTCGGGCGGCGGGATAGTGCATCTGGTCTTCACCGCCAGCGGCACGACCACCGCAATCGGACCTGAAGCCTCTATTGCATTCTCTGAAGCCTTTATCCCGAGCGGCGACTTTATGGCGTGCTCGGCATCGGGTGCGACGGAAGTTGATGCTTGCGGCGTGCTGCCGACATCGTTTGACGTGACACAGGCGTTCGCCATCTCCGCCGATGTGCTCTTTGATTTTGGCGTTATTACGACCGGCAGCGCGCAGTGCTGCGGGAGCTTTGGCGCGACCAGCGATCCGAATGTCGGATTTGATCCGGCGTTCAACGATGCCGCCAGTTACACGCTCGCATTCAGCGCCGACCCTCCGCTCAGCATGTCCGAGCCTCCGGTTGGGTCGATTTTGATCATCGGTCTTGCAATGCTTGCGGCGATCCGGGGGCTCGGGCGGCATTCGACATCCGCTCGACCACTCCTACCTGGTTCGTCCTGGCACGGCGCCACCGCCAGAGGATCGCCGGTGATGTAGCCGATCGCGGCGAGGTCGTGTTGCAGCGGCTTGTCGTCGCGCCTTGTTCCATCAAGCGGCGGTAAGCCCGAGGCGCTCCGCGGTCTTCCACACTCGCCAATGATCGTGCGGCATTTGCGTGTGCGTCAGACCGAGATGGGCGAAGGCATCGTTGACCGCATTGGAGAAGGCAGAGACGCCGCCGACATTCGGCGATTCGCCGACACCCTTGGCGCCGATCGGATGGTGCGGCGACGGCGTGGTGGTGAAGTCGGTCTCCCAGCTGGGCGTCTCCACCGCGGTGGGCAGAAAGAAGTCGAGCAGGCTCGCATTCTGCAAATTGCCGGACTCGTCGTAGGCCATTTCCTGCCCCATGGCGATGGCCAGTGCCTCGGTCAGCCCGCCATGGACCTGCCCTTCGATGATCATCGGATTGATGCGCGTGCCGCAATCATCGAGCGCGTAGAACCGCCGGATCTCAGTGACGCCGCTGTCGACGTCGACATCGATAACGCAGACATAGGCGCCGAACGGGTAGGTCATGTTCGGCGGGTCATAGTAGCTGACCGCTTCGAGCCCCGGCTCCATGCCCGGCGGGACATTGTTGTAGGCGGCCAAGGCGAGTTCGGTCATCGTCTTTGACAATTCCGGCACGCCCTTGACCCGAAAGCGGTCGACATCCCATTCGAGGTCGTCGTCGTGAACTTCAAGCAGATGGGCTGCGATCATCTGCGCCTTGGCGCGGATCTTGCGCCCGGCCATCGCTGTCGCGGCACCGGCAACCGGTGTCGAGCGTGAACCATAGGTGCCGAGCCCATAGGGTGCGGTGTCGGTGTCGCCCTCCTCGATCGTGATGTTCTCGGCCGGAATGCCGAGCTCGCTCGCCAGGATCTGGGCGAACGTCGTCGCGTGACCCTGCCCTTGGCTGATCGTGCCGAGGCGTGCAATCACGCTGCCCGTCGGGTGCACCCGAATTTCGCAGGAATCGAACATGCCGAGCCCGAGAATGTCGCAATTCTTGATCGGGCCGGCGCCGACGATCTCGGTAAAGAAGCTGACCCCGATGCCCATCAGCTTGCGCGTTTCGCCGTGCGCGAAAGCTTCGCGGTTGCGCCGCTGCTCCTCGCGTAACGGCTCGTAGCCGACGGCATTCAAGGTTTTGTCGAGTGCGGTCAGATAATCGCCGCTGTCATATTCCCACCCGAGCGCCGATCGATAGGGGAACTGCTCCTTGCGAATGAGATTGCGGCGGCGGATTTCGGCCGGATCAAGGTCGAGCTTGCGGGCCAGCACGTCGATCATGCGCTCGATAAAATAGGACGCCTCGGTCACCCGGAACGAGCAGCGGTAGGCGACCCCGCCCGGCGCCTTGTTGGTATAGACGCC
>JAFAHP010000244.1 GCA_019237175.1 Alphaproteobacteria bacterium | reverse complement strand
GCGGCGCACGGATGCGGCACAACTCCTCGACCAAGTGCGGATGCAGATACCGCGAAAAGGCGTCGCGAATGTATCGCTCGCGCCGCCATTCCCCCAAGTATTTGCCGCCAACCGACGCGGCGGCGCACAGGACGATCGCCGCCGCCGGAAAGGTAAAATCGAACCACAATCCAAAGCGGACAAAAGCGAAGTAATCGACAATCACCAGTCCGGTGAGCAATACGACCGCGCCGATTACCGCGGGAACTGCGCCCCTACGGGCAAAAAATCCCACGCTCAGGCTGACGAGAACGAGAAGGCTGGCGTCGATCCCGATTGTCGTGCCGTCGCGCCGGAGAAAATCGCGGCCGAGAAAATTCGCGATCAACGTCGCGTGACGCTCGGCGCCCGACAACGCTGGATCGTAGGGTGTGGGCACGGCGTCACCCAGCGCCTTCGCACCTCCTCCGATCAGCACGATCTTTCCGTTCAAATTCTGCAGCGGTGCGCGGTCGAATAAAGCGTTGGCGAAGCTCACCTTCTGAAAGGTCCCTGGCGGATAGTAATTCACCACTAGCCGCATTCCGCGATCGGTCGGTATGTAGAATGCGCCAAGATCGATCCCTCGCCCGCGATCGACGATCACATCGCTCTTGGGAATGCCGAGAAAGACCCGCACCGCTTCGAGCGACAGCGACGGCAGATATTCGTCGGCGACGCGCAGCACGGGATAGTCGTAGAGATAACCACCGAGACCATCCGGCACGGTTGTGACATGAGCGAGCAGACCGCCGCCCGCGAGTGCTGCGACCGGGAGCTGTGCGCCGAAAGCCGGGGGCAGGAGTTCGTCTCTATCGCCGCGCGCACGATCAAGAGCAGCCCGAGCGAGCACCGGCGGCGGCCGAGCCGGCCCGCCGGGATTGGTAGCGCCCGGCTGCAGATCGAGCGCAAAAGGCAAGATCACCGGGCGATCCCGCTCGATCGCTGCCGCCAATTGCGCATCGGGGTCGGTATTTTGCGACAGCTCGGCGATGAGCTTTGCGGCGAATGCGCGGGTGGCCGGGTCGAGTTTTCGCAATAGCGGCGCCATTGCCGTTTCGACTGTTTCGAGCTGGGTCTGCAACAGCGAAGGTTCGGGTTCGGTCAACAACAGGTCGAGGCAAGTCACCCCCGCGCCTGCGGTGTGAATCCGGTCGAGCAGTTCTGCAAATATCCGCCGCGACCATGGCCAGCGGCCAATCTCGCCGATACTGGCATCGTCGATTTCGATGATGACGACCGGAACCGGAGGCGGGTGCGTCGGGCGCAGCCAAAACCGAACATTCAGCGTCTCGGCTTCAAGGCGCAGCGGCAGTCCACGATCGCCGAATGTCACGAACAGCACCAGCATGACCGTGCTGATGGCGGCGGAAAGCAGGATCTCCCAAGCGAAGAGGCGCCTCACCCGGCGCCTCAGGGAACCCGCGTCGCCGCGACAAAGCGATCGATTTTTTCTGCAGCCCAGCGCACCACGGGGGTATGCGGCATGCTGGCGACAAAGCTCGTGCCTTCGCCGCTGTTGAGAACCACCCAATCGGTCACCGTGTTGCCGGTGGCGAGCACGCGTCCTTCGGCGACAAAGATTTCGGTCTTGCCGCCGCCATAGCTCTCGATCCAGTCGGTGCCTCGCACCGCAGCGACCATCGACGGGCTACGGATCCGGAAAACGGTATCGCGCTGCAGATGTCCCACTACGGTGCGCAGATATCCGACCACCAAAGTGAAAAAGCTGCCCGGACCGGTCGCTTCCGGGGCGAGTGCCAGGTGATCGAGCTTCAATTCCGCATCGGCACCGAGCGATAGCGTCGAAGCATCGCGCAGCGCTATTCTCAATCGTCCATCGCCGCCGGTGCGGACGGCATCGCCCTCGCGCACTTCGCTGCGCAGCGCGAGCGGCAAGGCTTGGCCGCTGTCGGCCCGCTGTACAGTTGCGGTTCCCGAGAGCCCAGTGACTTCGCCGATCACCTGGGCTTGTCCCGAACCCGCTGCGAACCCGCTCGCGGTCAGCGTAAAGGCGACAAGCATTTTCGCCCCGATCACCGCTCTGTTGACCTCACCGGGCGCTGCTCTTGACCCCGAGCCTCCAGTGCTGGTCATCGCAGCGGGTGGCCTCACGGAATCTCGTAGACCGGCATCCTTTCGGCGATCCCGCGCAAGGCGCGCGGCTGCGCCGTCGGCTCGAACCCTCGGGTCCTCAGCAGGTTCGATGTCTGCGGAGAAGCGACAACCGCCTGGGTCGCCAGGATCGAGCGCGAATCGGCGAGCGCTTGCACGCGGGCGGCGATGTTGACCGTCTGGCCGAAATAATCCTGGCGATCGTTTAGCACCACCGCCAAGCACGGCCCCTCATGGATGCCGATCTTCAGCAGCAGATCCTCGCCGTTGCGGCCGTCGTTCAGTTGCCCCATCGCCTCGCGCATGCGCAGGGCCGCGGAGATCGCCCGATCTGGGGTCGGAAAGGTTGCCATAACCGCATCGCCAATGGTCTTGACCACGGCCCCCGCCTCCGCCGCCACAATGTCAGTCAACACCCGGAAATGCGCGCGTACGAGATCGAAGGCGGCGAGATCGCCGACCCGCTCGTAGAGTTCAGTCGAGCCTTTGAGATCGGTGAATAGGAAAGTCAGGCTGGTGATCTTGAGCCGTTGCTCGACATCGATCGTGTCGGTGCCGTAGATATCGCGAAACACCTGATTGGTCAGTAGCCGCTTCGCGGTCAAGAATGGGCGACGGCGGTGCAACAGGTCTTCGAGCTGGCTATTTGCCACCCACAATCCCGGCAACACGCGTGTGTCGGTGCGGTTATCGAGCGACAGCCGCAGCGGGCCCGGACGCAGCTGCGTTCTCTTCACCGGAGCACGCAGCTTGTCGAAAACCAGCGACAGGCTTTGGCGTTCGCGCGTCGGTTCGCCCTTGACCTCAATAAACTGACCCGTATGCGTCACCGGGTCGAGCAGGATCACGAACTCGGCCGGCAATTGCAGCGACAGGAGCGCCTTTTCGCCGGCCGGCAACTCGATCGTCTCAAGGGTCAGCTCCTGCAGCACATGATCGAGATTGTCGGGCAGGTCGATCCCCGAGCCCCAGAATATTTGGCGGAAATATTCGCCATAGGACAGTTCGTTCGGGTCGTGCGCGGCGATTCTGCGCACCCGTCGGCTGACCGTAAACGTCACCTCGACGACGTCATCGAGGATCGGCTCGTAATCGGCTGCGCACCAGGCACAGTAGTAGTCGTCGCGATCGACGTTTCTCAGCGTCGGAGCGGCTTCGAGCACCCCGCCGCAGCTGCGGCACAGTACATTCCACGACAGTTCGAACAGGCCGAGCCGCGCGGCGTGCAGAAAGGCAGCGATCGCGCGCTCCTCGTCGAGGCTCGCCTTGGACGCAAAATCGAGGACATTGATGCGGCTGAGCTGATGGTCGGGCGCCTCGTGGACCAGCCTCTCGATCGCGGCCACCGCTTCGGGATCCGCCGATTGCCGTAGGCTCGAAAACAGATTTTCGGCTTCGTTCATTGTTAAACCCCATCACGAAACGGCGGCGAGCCTTGCATCGGCACAGCCTGCGCCGATGCGAGGCGATCGACTACCGGTCATCTCTACGCCGCCGTTATTCGACAAATATTTGGTGACGAAACCGGCGCAGGCCAGCGTTGCCTCCTGCCACCTGCTGCCATATGCTGTCAGCATGGTTGGGGTGAAAACAGCCGATGAGACGCGCGGATCGGCTGCTTCAAATTATTGAGATCCTGCGCCGCACGCCCGAGGCGGTGACCGCCGAGGCCCTCGCCACCGAACTCGCGGCCTCCAAACGCACCGTCTATCGCGACATCGCCGATCTTATCAGCCAACGGGTGCCAATTCGAGGCGAGGCCGGGGTCGGCTATGTCCTGCAAGCTCGGCGGGATCTGCCGCCTCTGATGCTGACACCGGACGAAATCGAGGCCGCCGTGCTGGGCGCCCAATGGGTAGCGCGCCATAGCGACACCGTGTTGGCGCGGGCGGCAGAGGATTTGATCGGCAAAATTGGCGCTGTCGTACCGGAGCGGCTCAGGCCATATGTGTTCGAGCCGGCTACCGAGACGCCACCGGCCCGCGGCCTTGCGGCCGACGGGCTCGACATGGCGCGTGTGCGCGTCCAGATCCGTGCCGGCCGCAAAATTGCGTTGCGCTATCGCGATGAACAGGGCCGAGAGACCGAGCGCGTGATCTGGCCAGTGACCGTCGGGTACATGGAGACCATCCGCCACCTGATCGCCTGGTGCGAGTTGCGCCAAGACTTTCGAAGCTTTCGCACGGACCGGGTGACCACAGCCGGGTTTCTCGACGAGCGCTACCCCGAGCGGCCGAGCGTGCTGCGAGCGAAATGGC
Source organism: Alphaproteobacteria bacterium (assembly GCA_019237175.1). Classification (GTDB taxonomy): domain Bacteria; phylum Pseudomonadota; class Alphaproteobacteria; order ATCC43930; family CGMCC-115725; genus AP-15. Next base: position 473 of record JAFAHP010000244.1, on the reverse strand, counting down.
GGCGGACCCTGAACCGTGCCAAAAAGACGATCAGCTGGTGGTTTTGCTTTCTTGACTTGAGTAGGACGTCACCGGACTGCGCGCCCGTCAATTTATGGGATCTCGTAGACCGCAACCGCATCGGCGATGCCGCGCAAGGCGCGGTTCTGTGCGACCGGTTCGAGACCTCGGGTTTCTAATAGGCTCAATGCCTGCGGATAGGCGACGACCGGGCGCGTCGCCAGGATCAAGTGCGAGTCGGCGAGCGCCTGGACCCGCGCCGCGATGTTGACGGTCTGGCCAAAATAGTCCTGACGATCATTGAGTACGACCGCCAGACACGGCCCCTCATGGATGCCAATTTTGAGCAATAGATCCTGAGTGCCGTGGCTGTCATTCAGTTTCCGCATCGCTTCGCGCATGCGAAGTGCTGCGGCAATCGCGCGATCAGGAGTCGGGAAGGTCGCCATAACAGCATCGCCGATTGTCTTGAC
>JAFAHP010000048.1 GCA_019237175.1 Alphaproteobacteria bacterium | reverse complement strand
AACGCGGTCGAGCGGTTCCCGGTTTTCCGGCTGTCGGCGATCACGATGCGGCAGCGCCCGATTTATCTGTCGACCTTTACCGGACGCCCGCCCGATGAACCCTCAGTCCTCGGCGAAGCCTTGAACGAAGTCTTTATCCCGCTCTTGCAGCAGCAATTTCCGGAGATCGCCGATTTCTGGCTGCCGCCCGAAGGCTGCTCGTACCGCATCGCGGTGGTGGCGATCAAGAAGGCCTACCCCGGTCACGCCAAACGCGTGATGATGGGTGTGTGGTCGTTTTTGCGCCAGTTCATGTACACGAAATTCGTCATCGTGGTGGACGACGACATCAACGCCCGCGACTGGAAGGACGTCATGTGGGCGGTCGCGACCCGCATGGATCCGGTGCGCGATACCACGCTGATCGGTCACACGCCGATCGATTATCTCGACTTTGCCTCGCCCGCATCCGGGTTGGGCGGCAAGATCGGGCTCGACGCGACGGTCAAGATACCACCCGAAACGAAGCGCCAGTGGGGGCGGCCGATCCGGATGAGCGAAGCGATCGTCGCCGAAGTAACACAGAAATGGGCGAGTTACGGGCTTCCCGGCTCGGGCAAGCCAATCTGGAAGCCAAATCGACAATAAGGCGTGAGGCATTGAGATTGCACATCGGCGCGCGAAGGAATTTGAGCGGGAAATCCGGCCGCCCAACCAACTGTGAGACTCGTTGTCTCTGTGCCTTATCGTGAATATCTCGGTGGAGGTGTCGATGCCGTATTACAATCTGCAACGGGCAAAGGACCAAAAACTATTTACCACAACTAGGGCCAGAGATGACCTGGCACTTTTTTATTTTTCGGTCCTGGTGGGCGAGCCTTTGACGTTCGACGGTTCGGGGGCGCCCCCTTACCTGTTGGGCAAGCGCCGGTTTTCGGTAGGGCCGGTCGCCGTCACGACGCCGGTTTATCGAAGAGATGCAGCAGAAGATCCCTCCGGCAAATAAATTGGAGCGCTGATGCCCGACACGGAAATCAAAAACGCTATCGACCTCTTGCAGGATCTTATCGGCCGTGCACAGCGCGCCGGCGCGGACGCCGCCGATGCGGTGTTTGTCGAAGGTGTGTCGCTGTCGCATGGCCGCCGGCTCGGCAAAACCGAAAAGCTCGAACGCTCCGAAGGTCACGATCTCGGCTTGCGCGTGTTCGTCGGCCGCCAGCAGGCGGTGGTATCGTCGTCCGACCGCTCGCCAAAAGCGCTCGAGGAACTTGTCGGCCGCGCGGTTGCGATGGCCCGCGCCGTGCCGGAAGACCCGTTTTGCGGCATCGCCGGGCCGGACGAAATTGCGCAGGACTGGCCCCAGCTCGACATGGCCGATCCCGACGAGCCTGCCGCCGAGGTGTTGATCGAGCGCGCGCGTGCGGCCGAGGAAGCGGCACTCGCAGTCCCCGGCGTCACCAATTCCGAAGGGGCCGAGGCCGGCTGGGGCCGCTCGCAGGTGGCGCTTGCCGCCTCCAACGGTTTTGCTGGCGGCTATTCGGGGACGAGCCACGGGGTCAGCGCCTCGGTCGTCGGCGGTCAAGGCACCGCAATGGAGCGCGATTATGATTTCGCCAGCGCCGTCTATGCCGCCGATCTGCGCGATCCGGCCGAGATCGGCAGGAGCGCCGGCGAGCGCACCGTCAAGCGGCTCGGTGCCAAGAAGATGCCGACCTGCCGCTGCCCCGTGGTCTTCGACCCCCGCGTCGCCCGCGGCTTCATCTCGGCGCTGCTCGGTGCGATTTCCGGGCCGGCAATCGCCCGCGGCACCAGCTTTTTGAAGGACAAGCTTGGGCAGCGCATCTTTCCCGAGGCGATCACGATCATCGACGACCCGCACCGCCATCGCGGCCGGCGCTCAAAGCCGTTCGACGGCGAAGGCCTGGCCAATCGCCGCCGTGCGATCATCGACCGGGGGGTGTTGACGACGTGGCTTCTGGATCTGCGCTCGGCCCGCCAGCTGCACCTCAAATCAACCGGACATGCCGCGCGCGGCACCTCCTCGCCGCCGGGGCCGGCGCCGACAAATGTCTGGATCGAGCCCGGGGCGCTGAGCCCGCAAGCGCTGATCGCGGATATCCAAAGCGGTTTTTATGTGACTGAGATGATGGGGATGGGGGTCAACGGGGTCACCGGCGACTACAGCCGCGGCGCCGCCGGGTTCTGGATCGACAAGGGCGAGATCGCGTTTCCGGTCAGCGAGATGACCGTGGCCGGCAATTTGAAAGACATGTTTTTGCGTCTCGTCGCCGCCAACGACCTCGAATTCAAGGCCGGCACGGATTCGCCGACCTTGCGCATCGACGATTTGACCGTCGCCGGCGCGTAACGTATCCGCGGCCGAGATCATGGCCCTTCTACAATAAAACCGTCATTGCGAGGTGTCCGCAGGGCAACGAAGCAATCCCGGGGTAACATGGCAACCGGAACGAGATTGCCGCGCTGCGCTCGCAATGACGAACGAAACCCGGGGAGAAGCAAGATGACGCTGCCCGCCGCGAGCCGCTATCAACTCACCTCGGATCTCGAGATCTGCCGCATTCTGAACGGCATGTGGCAGGTCTCGGGCGCGCACGGCCCAATCGACCGGGCGCGCGCCGTCGATGAAATGTTCCGTTACCACGAGGCCGGCTTTACGACCTGGGATCTCGCTGACCATTACGGCCCGGCCGAGGATCTGATCGGCGAGTTCCGCCGGCGTTTTGCGCTGGCCCATGGCGCGGAACGGCTTGGCGAGATCCAGGCCTTTACCAAATGGGTGCCCTATCCCGGCGCGATGACCCGCCCGATCGTCGAGCAGGCTGTTCAGGTCTCGCTCGGGCGGATGGGGGTGGACTGCCTCGATCTGTTGCAATTTCATTGGTGGGATTACGCCGACCGACGCTATCTCGATGCGCTGAAGCACCTCGCCGATCTGCGTGATGAAGGCAAAATCCGCCATCTGGCACTGACCAATTTCGACACCGAGCGTCTGCAAACCATCACCGAGGCGGGAATTCGCATCATCTCGAACCAGGTGCAATATTCGTTGGTCGATCGCCGGCCGGCAGCGCGGATGGTGGCGTTCTGTCAGCAGCAGGGCATTGCGCTGTTGACCTACGGCACGGTGCTCGGCGGCTTCTTGAGCGAGAAATACCTTGGCCAACGCGAGCCCATGCGCGGCGACCTCGCCACCGCTTCACTGCAGAAGTACAAGCACATGGTCGACGCCTGGGGCGGCTGGGGCTTGTTTCAGGAATTATTGGCGGCCTTGAAACGCCTCGCCGATCGGCATGGGGTCGGGATCGCCAATATCGGCCAACGCTACATCCTCGAGCAGCCGGCGGTGGCCGGCGTCATCGTCGGCGCGCGGCTCGGGATTGCCGAGCACATCGCCGCGAACGCCCAAACCTTCAATTTCGTGCTCGACGAGGCTGACCACACCGCAATCGAACCCATTCTCGCCAAATCCCGCGACCTGATGCAGGTCAT
>JAFAHP010000433.1 GCA_019237175.1 Alphaproteobacteria bacterium | reverse complement strand
CGGCATCTGGGTCGATGTCGGCACTCGCCACGAGCCGGCTGAAGTCAACGGAGTTGCTCATTTTCTCGAACATATGGCGTTCAAGGGCACGCAGCGCCGTTCTGCCCTCGCGATCGCCGAGGAGATCGAGGCCGTGGGCGGGCACCTCAACGCCTATACCTCGCGCGAGAGCACGGCCTATTACGCCAAGGTGCTGAAGGAAGACGTGCCGCTGGCGCTCGATATTCTCGCCGACATCCTGCAGCACTCTACGTTTGAGCCGGAGGAGCTGGAACGTGAGCGCGCGGTCATCCTGCAGGAGATCGGTCAGGCCAACGATACGCCCGACGACATCATCTTTGATCACTTTCAGGAGTGCGCTTTTCCGGATCAGGCGATGGGCCGGCCGGTATTAGGCCGTCCAGACATCATCCGCAGGCTTGGACGCGACGAAGTCACCGCATATCTGCGCGACCACTACGGCGCCCAACGCATGGTGCTGGCGGCCGCGGGCAATCTCGACCATGACCGTATCGCCGGGCTCGCCGAAAAGCACCTTGCCGAGATGCCCGCGGAACGTCTCGTGGTCACCGAGCCGGCGCGTTATGCCGGTGGCGAACGGCGCGAGGAGCGGGATCTCGAACAGCTTCACCTGGTGCTGGGGTTCCCGGGATTGACGCTCGACGACCCTGATTTTTATGCCGGATCGGTCCTGTCGACGGCGTTTGGCGGCGGTATGTCGTCGAGGCTTTTTCAGGAAATCCGCGAAAAGCGCGGGCTGGTTTACACAATCCACTGTTTCGGCCACAGTTATCGCGATGGCGGGTTGTTCGGCATCTACGCCGGCACCGGCGAACAAGAGGCGGCAGAATTGGTGCCGGCGCTGTGCGAGCAGACACGCAAGCTTGAAGACGGGCTGAGCGCGGGGGAGTTGGCTCGCGCCAAGACGCAACTGAAGGCGGGCCTCCTGATGTCGCTCGAAAGCACCTCGACCCGGTGTGAACAGCTGGCCCACCATCTCTTGATCCACGGCACGCCGTTTGACCCTGCCGACATTGTGCATCGCATCGAGGCCGTTGATGACGCCGCGATCCGCCGCGTCGTCGCCCGGTGGCGCGCCGACCCGCCGACATTGACCGCACTCGGCCCGCTGGGGCGACTTGAAGGCTTCGAGCGCGTCCGGGAGCGGCTCGCCGCGTGAGCGGCGCTTTTCCGATATGGCGCCGCAGCGAAAATCCTTTCCCCGTCTGTTTCTCGCGCGGACCGACCCATTTCGGCTAATCGGCGAACGCGTCTATCTACGCGCCCCGGAGCGCGGCGATTGGCAAGCCTGGGCGAGCCTGCGGGCGCGTTCGCGCGAGTTTCTCGAACCGTGGGAGCCGAGTTGGCCCGCCGACGCGCTGTCGCGTCTTGGCTTTCGATCGCGCGTTGCCCGCTATGCCGAGGATTGGCGCACCGATCAGGCCTACAACTTTTTTGTCTTCTCGCACGACGACGAACTCGTCGGCGGTATCGGTCTCTCAAATGTTCGCCGCGGGGTTTCCGAAACCGCGAGCCTCGGCTATTGGATCGGAGAGCCGTACGCGCGCCAAAGGCTGATGAGCGCGGCGTTACCGCTGGTTCTCGATTTCTCCTTTGATCGGCTGCGGCTGCATCGCGTTGAAGCGGCATGCTTGCCGAGCAACGTGCCGAGCCGCGCCTTGTTGACGCGCACGGGCTTTCGGCAGGAAGGCTACGCCCGCCAATATCTCTGCATTGCCGGCAAGTGGCAGGATCACCTGCTGTTCGCGATCTTGCGCGACGACTGGCCCACCCCTAGCCCGAGATAATCCGCGGAGTTCGGTGCCGCGTAGGATGGGCTTTTTCCCGGCGCAAGTCAGGAGAAGCCCATAATTTCGCATCGGCGATGGGTTTTGCTTCACGAGGCTGGGCAAAGCGCCATCCGGGCGATTTGAGTGCGGTCGATCCCGTCAGCCGCTGCGCACCCGTCGACTACAGCATCGGGGGCGGCGTAAAGCCGCCGAACTCCCGCTCGACCATGCCGGCGAAAGCGATCGTCGTGCGGTCGTCCAGGTAGCCGCCGATGATCTGGAGCCCGATTGGCAGCCCTGTCTCGGTGCGGCCGATCGGCGCCGTTGTCGCGGGCAGGCCATTGAGGGTCGCAGGACCCGCCCAGGCGAGCTGGTCGAAATACGACCTCTTCTGCCCGTCGATGTCGAGTTCGCGGGCCGCCATAGGTGTGTGATCGTGCGGAAAGGCTGGGGTCGGCATCGCCGGGCACATCACAACGTCGACATCATCAAACAACGCCAGCCAGCGGCCTCGCAACGCGGCGCGCCGCCGCGTCGCCAGGATCCAATCGGTATGGCTGATCGTGAAGCCTCGCATCCGGCAAGCCGCAATGCTCCGATCATCGACAGCCAAAGACTGGGCCGCATTCTCGATAGCTGCGCGACGATCGGCCGGCAGATCAGCCGCGAAAAATGCGGCTAAGAGTTCAACGTAGGTCTGCGTGGTCAGCGCAAGATCGGGAAGTTTCGGGCTATCACGCACGATGCGGACGCCGAGCTTCACCAGGCGTTCGGTAAGCTCATCCAATGCCTTTACCACATTGCTTGCGGTCGGGCAGAGCGGGTGCTCATCGATGACCAAGACGTGAAACCCGTCCAGCCGATCGTGTCGCGGCGGTGGCAAGGCGAGCCGGTAGCCGACCCCCTCGGCTCGCTCATCCGGCCCCGCCAAGACGTCGAGCTCAAGCGCCAGATCCGCAGCGCTGCGAGCCATCGGTCCGGCGACGGCCAGATCTCCGCGCACCGGCACGACCGGTGTCTGCGGCGGGCCGGCGCCACGCTGCGGCACCAGATCGAGGCTCGGCTTATGAGAGAAGACGCCGCAGAAATGAGCTGGCGCCCGCAGCGAACCGCCGATATCCGAACCGAGTTCCAGCGGTACGAAACCTGCAGCCAGCGCCGCCGCGGCACCGCCGGATGAACCCCCGGAAGTCCGGGCAAAATCCCAAGGGTTGTTGGTCGTGCCGTAAACTGCGTTGTAGCTCTGCCAATCGGCGAGCCCGAGCGGCACGTTGGTCATGCCAAGCATGACGGCACCGGCGGCCTTGAGCCGCTGCACCGGCAGGCAATCGGACGCGGCGCGCCAGTCCCGGAAGTTCGGGTAGCCCCAGGTTGTCGGCAGACCGGCGATCGTAAACTGCTCCTTGACGGTCATCGGCAGCCCAAGCAGCGGCCGATGCTCGCCGCGCGCGAGCGCAGCATCAGCATCATCGGCTGCCGCGCGTGCCCGGTCGAAATCCTGCACCACGACAGCGTTGATTTTGTGATCAAGCGCCTCGATACGCGCGATCGCCTCGTCGACAAGCTCGCGAGAGGAGATACGCCGGCTGGCAAGAGCTTGCATCAGCTCCGCGGCCGTGCGGTACGCCAGCGCTCCCTGGTCCACCTTCGCCATCCCGTTTTGTCGTTAGCGCTCCGGTTTTGGTTGCACCGCGCCTTCGCTGACGAGCACCTCGTGCGCCGCCCGAAAGGCATCGAGCCCAGCGGGAATTCCGCAATAAGCGGTGGCGTGCAGCAACGCCGCCTTGATCTCTTCGACCGTGACGCCGTTGTTCAACGCGCCTTTGACGTGCAATTTGATCTCGGGGGCACGGTTCAAGGCCGTGAGCATCGCAAGATTCATCAGGCTGCGGGTCTTTCGGTCGAGCGTGGCGTCGCCCCACGCCCAGCCCCATGCCCATGCCGTCGTCGCGCGCTGGAACGACATCATGAACTCGTCGGCCCGCGCCATCGAGGCGTCGACATATTCCGGACCCAGCACCTCGCGACGGATCGGCATCCCCTTTTGGAATAGCGCTTCGTCGTCAGCCATCTCTGCTCTCTCCCAAACCTGATCGCGATGTCGGCGGTAGCTCCCGCGGATCGATTCGTCCGTGGGTGCATAGCTTCGTTGCCAGGACATAGACGGAACACTCCCTGGCCAACTCGCCGTTATATTTCGGCTTTATTGGCGCGCCACG
>JAFAHP010000680.1 GCA_019237175.1 Alphaproteobacteria bacterium | reverse complement strand
TAACGTGGATAGACATAATATCACATCATTGTCAAAAAATGGTAAGGCTATCGGAAATCTTTGCTCCTTGTTTGAAGCAGCGGTCGACGTTGTTACACAAGGCCGCAGGGTTGTAGCGCGAGGCCGGCAGCATGTGTGGCTTCGCGGGCTTTCTCGACCTGAAGAGGCGGTTTAGTCAGCCGGAGGCGGCCGAACTGGCGCGCGTTATGGCCGACCGGATAATCCACCGCGGCCCCGATGCGAGTGGCAGCTGGGCGGATCCGGCGTCTGGGATCGCGCTTGGCTTCCGCCGCCTCTCGATCATCGATCTCAGCGCCGCGGGCGCCCAACCAATGGTGTCGGCGAGCGGCTCTTCCGTCCTCGCTTACAATGGTGAGGTGTACAACCCCGAGGAGTTACGGCCTGCGCTCGAGCATCTGGGGATCAGATGGCGCGGCCATTCCGACAGCGAGGTGATCCTCGAAGCCTTTGAGGCCTGGGGGGTGGTTGCAACCGCCAAGCGCTTGATCGGCATGTTCGCGCTCGCTTGGTGGGACGGCCGAACGCGCACACTCTGGCTGCTGCGTGATCGGATCGGCAAGAAGCCGCTCTATTATGGTCGCTTCGACGGCACCGTTCTATTCGGCTCGCAGCTCAAGGCATTGATGGCGCACCCCGCGTGCGAGCGCTCGATCGATCGCGACGCGCTGGCCGGCTATCTGCGTTTTGGCTGCTATCCGTCGGCGCGCTCGGTTCTGCGGGGCATCCGCCAGCTCAAACCTGGAACCGCGCTTGCGATTGCGGTTGACGGACAGCGCCCGGGGGAACCCATCGAGCATGTGTATTGGGATGCTTACGAAGCCGCCGCCCGCAAGCCGCTGGCGGGAAACGGTGATGAGCTGACTGACGAGCTTGAGCACCTGCTCTCGGATGCGGTCCGCAGGCGCATGGTCGCCGACGTCCCGCTCGGCGCCTTCCTGTCCGGGGGCATCGACAGTTCGACGGTCGTGGCCCTGATGCAAAAGCAGAGCGGGCGGCCGGTCAAGACCTTCTCGGTCGGTTTCGACGAACCGCGCTACAACGAGGCGCCTTACGCCAAAGCGGTGGCGCAGCACCTCGGCACCGACCACACCGAAATTTACGTGCCAGGCGAGGCCGCCCTGGAGCTAATCCCAAAGCTCGCCGAGTGGTACGATGAGCCTTTTGCCGATGCCTCGCAAATCCCGACGCTGTTGGTCTCGGAACTGGCGCGCCGCCAAGTCACGGTCGCCCTCTCCGGCGACGGTGGAGACGAGCTCTTCCACGGCTATCCCTGGTACCAGTTTGGGGCCCGGCTGGGCACCGTCGCTGGCACCCTGCCGTTAGCCGCTCGGCGCGGCTTGGCTGCTCTATTGACCGTGCCGAGCCCGTCCGCCTGGGACTCGCTGGCACGCCTGACGCCGCAGGCAAGGCGTCCGGAACGATTAGGTGACCGCGCACACAAACTCGCCGCGTGGATAAGCCTGCCCAGCCAGGATCTCCTATTTCGCGAAATCCGCAGCCTATGGTCGGAGCCGCAGGTGCTGATCCCGGGCGCAACCGAGCCGGTCGACCCAATCTGGACTGGTGCCGCGGCAAGGGCTGTCCCCGACTTCCTCGACCGCATGGCGGTCATTGACCTGCTGACCTATCTGCCGGACGACATCCTGACCAAGGTCGACCGCGCGACGATGGCGGTCAGTCTGGAGGGACGCTGTCCGATACTTGATCATCGAGTGGTCGAATTTGCCCTGGCCCTTCCGCGCGAGCAAAAGCTAGCGAGCGGGAAGACAAAGATCATCTTGAAGAACGTGTTGGCTCGCCATGTGCCGCGCGGCCTGTTCGAACGCCCCAAGCAGGGTTTCGAGTCGCCGATCGCGGTCTGGTTGCGGGGCCGGCTCAGGGATTGGGCCGAAGAGCTGCTCGACCCGGTCAGGATGCGCGCCGACGGTTTGTTCAACCTCGCACCGATCCGGCAGAAATGGCTCGAACACCAGTCCGGCCACCGCAACTGGCAGTGGGCGCTGTGGACCGTGCTGATGTTCCAGGAATGGAAACGCCGTTGGGCCTAACCGCGCGAGCTAGCGATCCGACGGCGCCTGGGACTTGGCGCGGCATCGCCTGACACAGTTGAACAGAACGACATGCGCAAGTTGTTTGAAGTGAGCAACGCGCGTTGTTGCGTAGGGTACGGGAGCGGTTGTCGCCGGTTGGCACCCAGAAGCAAAAGGGATCCGGTTGGAGCCTATCCGTCAGTGCTCATGCCCCGAATTTCCATCTATTAGCGCTGGAGGTCCGGTTGTTGCGGGTCCTTTACAGCCACCGCGTCCAGTCGCGAGACGGACAGAGCGTGCATATTGAGGGGCTGCTGAACGGGCTCCGCCATGTCGGCGTCGAAGTATTTATCGCCGGACCAAGCGCCTATGAAAGAGCAAAGTTCGGTGGGGAAGGCGCGCCTGTCGCCGCCGTTCGCCGCCTCATGCCGGGCGCCCTGATCGAGCTTGCGGAGATATATTATAATATCCTGGCTTATTTGCGATTGCGGCGCGCCTAT
>JAFAHP010000395.1 GCA_019237175.1 Alphaproteobacteria bacterium | reverse complement strand
CCCGCCCGAATGACCGAGCGGCGCCTATGCCGTCCCGCAACCGCCTCTGCCGGATACACCCGGGCCACTTCCGGCCGCTGGTTCGAGGCCTTAGCCGGATCGGTGCGGGGGCCAGCAGGCAGCCATCGGAGACCGCCGGTCTGCCAGCGATCGCCTCCGCCCTCCGTTTCCGCGTCGCGAGGCAAACCCTTCCGTCAGCCCGCCGGATTGTTGACGAAATATTCAATGTCCTCGAGGCGGGGCTTCCAGTTGGGGTTATTTGGCCATTCCTTGGTGCGACCGGCCATCGCTTCGCCGTAACGCACCCGGAACCGCAACGTCCGCCGCGCAGCGTTGATATATTCGTGCAGTTCGCCGGGCGGATGGACGACGAACGAGCCCGGCACGATATCGATCGTTTCGGAGGATGTGCGCATCTGCCCGCCGCCCTCAAAGCGGAAATAGATTTCGGTCGCTCGCGGATGGCAGTGATAGGGGCTTGTCTGCCTCGGTTCCCAGCAGGCGATGGCGACATCGCCCTCGCCGGTAATGCCCAGCACTTTTTCCACATGCCGTTTGGGATCAAAGGCCTGCTCGGCCCTCATATTGAAGCTGTACATCGGCTCTCCCGGATGTTTGCGGCAAGCCTAATCCGCGCATCGCCGCCCCTCAACACAACGCGGTCGATCAAACTGGACGCCGGCACCGGGGTACGATCAGTCCGGGGTGCGGGTTGATTGCCAGGCGACCATTTGCCATTTGCCGCCCTTATTGGCCCACACATCGGTAAACCGCACGCCAAAGCTGTTGGGCCGGCCCTGCGACATGACCGCAATGCGGCACGACCCGGTCAGCACGACCGTGTCGCCGAGATCCTGCGCCTTGACGTCGGACGGGACCACAGAAGTGTAGACGGTGCTCCCGCTCTCCATGTTGCCGATCAAGCTCCGTTTGGTGTCGAGCCGGGCGGTCGAATGGGTATAGACGAGATCGTCCGCGATCAGCCCGTTTAGAGTGGCGATGTCCTTTTTCGCCATAGCCTCCATGCGCTGTTTGTCGAGTTCGATGACCGTTTGTGCGTGACCTGCCATGTCTCTGCTCCTGCTCACAAGCCAAGATAGTATTTACGGACAAGCTCGTTGTTGTTGAGTTCGTCTGCCGAGCCACCTTCAAAGGCGATCTTGCCGTGGACGATCACATAGCCGCGGTCGGCGATGCGCACCGCTTGATTGAAGTTCTGCTCAGCCATCAACACAGTCAATTGATGGTTCTCCTTCAATTCGCGGATTTTGTCGATCGTGCGTTTGACCAGCACCGGCGCGAGGCCGACCGATGGCTCGTCGATCAGCAAGATCTTCGGCACCGACATCAGCGCGCGCGCCAGGGCCAGCATCTGCTGCTCGCCGCCGCTCATACTGCCGGCAAGCTGCCGACGCCGCTCCCTCAGCGTCGGGAAGGTCGCATAGCACAGCTCGGTGTTGCGGGCGATATCTGCGCGCGCGGTTGAGCGAAAAGCGCCGAGCAGCAAATTCTCTTCGACCGTCAACTTGGGAAAAAGCCGCCGCCCTTCGGGTACCAGGCTGATGCCGAGGTCGACAATTTCCTCGGTCGACCGTCCGACGAGGTCGACGCGCTCGCCGTCGATGTCGGCGGTGATCGAGCCGGCCGACGGGGTCACGATACCCATGACGCATTTGATCAGCGTGCTCTTGCCGTTGCCGTTGGTGCCGAGCAACACGACGGTCTCTCCCGCCCCGACGGCGAGCGAAATGTCTTCGAGCACGCGGACCGCACCGTAGCCCGCATCAATGCCGGAGAGCTTGAGGCTACTCGCCAAGATAGGCCCTCTCGACCTCGGGGTTGCGGATCGCCTCCTGCGGCGGGCCGTCAGCGACCTTGCGGCCGGCGACCAAGACAACGAGCCGGGTCGAAAAACTCATAACGGCGCGCATGATGTGCTCGATCAGCACAATCGTTATGCCGCCCTCGTTGAGCCGGAAGAGCACACTGAGGATCTCTTCGATCTCCGACGGCGAGAGCCCGGCCATCGCCTCGTCGGCGAACAGCAGACGCGGGGCCGTGGCGACGGCGCGGACGAGTTCGAGCTTGCGCATCTCGACCTGAGTCAAATCGCGCGGCAGCCGGCGGGCCTTGTCGGCGAGCCCGACATCAGCGAGAAGCTGTAACGCGCCTGCCTCAATTGCGGCGGCCGAAAGCCGGGCGCCGGGACGGGCATTGACCGTGTACAGCAGCGGCACGGAGAGATTGTCGACAAGGTTCAGTGAGCGAAACGGCTTGGGGAGTTGAAAGCTGCGGGCTAGGCCAAGCCTTGTGCGCTGGTGAGCAGGCATGCCGTCGAGGCGACGCCCGTCGAAAGCGATGGTGCCGCTGTCGTGGCGCAACGTGCCGCAGAGGCAATTGACGAGTGTGCTTTTGCCCGAGCCGTTGGGGCCGATCAGTCCCAGCCTTTCGCCAGGCATGACCGTGAGATCGACCTCTTCGAGGGCGACAAACCCGCCGAAATGTTTGGCCAATCCGGTCGCCGCGAGAAGCGGCGGCTCCGCTGCCGTCATCATCGCTCTCCGCGCGCGCGGCGCCGTGCCTGGACCAGCCCGACGATGCCGTTGGGGGCCACGATCACAAACGCGATCAATAAGAGGCCGACGATCAAAAGGTTCAGCTCCGAAGCGATTGTGACGGTTGCGACCTGTTGGATGGTGCCGAGCAGTACCGCACCGATAATTGGGCCGACCCAGCTCGTCATGCCCCCGATCATCGGCATAGCGACACTGTTGACGGCGTAGGACAAGTTAAAGCTCGAGGCCGGGTCCAGATAGGTGACGTAGTAAGGCAACGGCGCCCCTGCCATGCCCATCAACGCACCGCTCAATGTCGTGGCGATCAGCTTGAGCCGCAGCGTCGGCACACCTGCCGCCTCGGCCGCCTGTTCATCATCCCGGATTGCGTTGAACCCAATCCCGAGGCGCGAGCGCTCGATCGAGCGGGCAATCGCCACCGAGAACCAAGCCAGCAGCAGCATCAGCGAATAGAGATATTGGATGTAACCGCCAAATAACGGCGCATGCTCGGGGCGGATGATGTAGATGCCGCGCGCGCCGCCGACGAAATCCCAGTTGACGATCAAGGTTTGCGCCACGATCGCCATCGCCAACGTGGCGATCGCAAAGAACACGCCCCGCAGGCGCAGGGTCAGATAGCCCATACCAAGGCCGATGATCCCGGAAACGAGGCCAGCGACCAAGATCATAGCCGGGACCGGTAACGGGCTTAGCTTTTGCAATACGACCGAGCTATAGGCGCCGACCGCAAAAAAGGCGCCCGTGCCGAAATTGGTATACCCGGTATAGCCGCCGAGGATGTTCCATGCGGTCGCCAGCACGACGTATTGCAGCACGACATAACCGGCGAAGAAGAAGTATTCGTTCTCGATCTGCGAGCGCGTCACCACCAGAATCATTAGGCTGACGATGAATGACACTGCCCAGAATTTCGCAGCACCCATTCTCGGCCCGGCCTAGTAGCCCCTCGCCCGCACCGCGGGAGAGGGAGGGACCCAGCCCGAAGGGTTGGGAGGGTGAGGGTCTATCGGGTCGTGAGCGCCCGCAAGATCGTTTCGATCACTCCATGCGTGTTGCTGAGCACATCGTTGTTCCAAAACCGGAGCACGAGCCAGCCCTGCCTTTGCAGAAAGGTTGTACGGCGTGAGTCCGCCGTGCTGTCGGCATGCTGACCGCCATCGACTTCGACGACCAGCGCGAACTGAGTGCAAGCAAAGTCGGCAATGTAAGGGCCAATAGGGTGCTGACGCCGAAATTTGTATTTTGCTAGCCGCCGATCGCGCAGCGCTGACCACATTCGACGCTCGGCGTCGGTCGCTTGTTGACGGAGCTTGCGGGCTTTTTCGTTGGGCATTGGTCGAATTTGAATAGTTAGCGTCAGGAATCCGGCCGCTGCGCACCCTCACCCGGCTCCCCCCGGACTGAAGTCCGGCGATCGACACCCTCTCCCGCAATGCGGGAGAGGGGCTGGTCGCATGCCTGTCCAAGCGCATCGCTACCGGCCCAAAATGCCAGCGGGGCGGATCGCCAAGGTCAGCAGCAGGAATCCAAATGCCACCGCGGGCGCCCAAGAGGGCCCGTAAAACGTCGAAGTGACGCTCTCGGCGATCCCGATCAGCATCGCCCCCGCCAGCATTCCCGGAAAACTGGTCATGCCCCCAAGGACACAAATCGCAAAGATGCGGCCGATATAGTCGCGGCCGATCGACGGTTCGACCGGCTGAATGATGATTAACAGCGCGCCGGCCAGTGCCGCGGTCGCAATCGAGATCCCGAAGGCGATGCGCTTGACCCGGCGCGGATCGGCCGCCATCAGCTGCAGCGCCAGAGAGTCCTGCGAGACCGCGAGAATTGCCCGGCCAATAAAGCTGCGGCCGAGAAACGCCTGCAGCAGCCCGACCATCGCCAGCGCCACGGCAAACGGGATCAGCATCCGCAGCGGCAGTTCGATCACGCCCAGATGCAGGCCGGGGCCGATATAGGGCGCCTCGACAAACCGGTAATCGACGCCAAAGATCAGGATCAGCGCCACCTCGCCGACAAACAACAGCCCAAAGAAAAAGGCGAGACCCTGGATCGACTCTTCGCCGCGGCGCTCGAAGGCATAGTAATAGATCTGGTAGACGGCGATGCCCAGCAGAAAAAACACCGGCATCATCAAAAGCCCGATCAGTACCGGGTCGAGGTGCAGGGTCGAGTTGATCGCGTAGGCGACAAACGAACCCGCCATGATAAAGGCCGGGTGGGCGATGTTGACGATGTCCAGCATGCCAAACGAAATCGTCACGCCGACCGTGACGGCGGCATAAAAACCGCCGAGCAACAGCCCGGCGACAACGGCATTGGCGAGGAGATCGAACGAAATCTCCATCCTTGTCCAGCATCCCGGCGGTCTTGCGCCCGCGCACCCGGGATTTGCGGGCTAACGCGGCATCTTGGTTACTTCGACGACGAGGTCTCCTGGTCGCGACCCATTACCAGTATGGGCAGCGTCTGTTAAGCGGCTCGGGAAGAATCGCGCGTTTGCAGCCGTATCAAAACGAGCCCTGTCGCCCCAGGCAGCATCGCCCGTCGACAGGGCCCGAGGAAGAAACATCGGCGGGCCCGCGAAGAGGCGCACCCGCCGATGCGCTGGTTCTGTCTGCGTCCGGATCGAAAGCTCAAGGGGCGTTGTAGTAGCTGGTGCTGCCGAAGATCGCCCCGCAGGCGGTGGAGCCGGTTGTCGGATGGGTATAGACCGCGACACACCCGTTCGTGCCGCCGCAAATTTCCTGGCCCACGGTCGTCGTGTCGGCCGCCGATTGCGGGACAAAGATGCGGTTGTTGATGCAATCGGCCGCAACCGAGTGAGAGGCGCTGCTTTGCGGTATCGTCTCGACCAGGACGCTGGTGCCATCGATTACGCCGAGCACCGGGGTCAGGGTTCCATTTACCCTGTTGCCGCTGGAGCCGGTATAGTAGCGCTGGTCGCCGGAATTGAACCAGACTTCGTCGGAACCGGTGATGCCGGCGATGTGCGCGTAGTTTTTGTTGATCGCATTGATCACCAACGTCGTCGTGTCGCTCGGGTTGTTGCCGGGTGTGCAACCCTCGAGCAGATTGGAGCCTGGTCCGACCGTGATCCCGTTCGGACTGCAACCATGCAGCGGCACGACGCCGGTATTCGTGGTCGAGTCAAATGCACCGAGCACGGCGGTCGGTTTGGAAAGTGTTGTTGGGTCGACCACCAGCAACCCGCCATCGCAGGTGATCGGACTGGGGGGTGTAACCTGCCCGTAGTTGCACCCGGGCGGGTTGTTGGCGATGATCGGGATCGAGGTATAGAAGCGCTGGGTCACGGGTTCCCAGGTAGGCTGCTCCAGCGACAGCCCAGCGCCCGTGGGAATAATAGTGGAGTCAACACTGATTTTGGTGATTATGCTGACATTGCTGATCCCGGAGTCACCATTGGCGGCGAAAAGCGTGGCGAAGGGCGGGTCATCCGCATTGTTGGCGGCAAGCAACAATTTGCCGTCCGGGGTAAGGGCCATCTCGTCGACCCGGAATTTGCCGCCGGGCGAAATGCTCTGCGCGTATGTGATCGAGGGCACGCCGTTCGAAACCGTGGGTATCGAACTGAGGTTGAACACTTTGAGCGTGCTGTTGCCGTCGCCGCCATAGACCCATTGGCCGTGCGAGGTAACGCCATCCGGTCCGGATGTCGCGTTTGATGACTGGGCGCCGACAAAACCGGTCAGTCGAAGCGCGAACGTGTTGGAAACGGTATTGATGACGTCGATCCCGGCGTTCGAGCGGTCGCCGAGATAATATTGGTTCAGATAGGGGTTGACCCAGCTGATGTCGAACGCCCCCAACGGCTTGCCCGGTATTTGAACCGCGGTCAGGCATTTGGTTTCGGTCGTCGTCGGCGCTCCCGGCCCCTGGCACGGGGCGGCAGCCGCTGCCGGCGAAGCAAACCATGCACCGGCCAAGAACGGCGTAAGCAACACCAGAACCGCTGCCCCGAGGTTCTTCCGGGGCAACGTGCGCGCGCTCTCATACTTTCGAAGCATATCGTCCTCCCGACTCATCTAATTTTTACAATGGTGCCGGGCGCGATCGCGTCCGGCGCGAGAAAATTAATAGTTAGTCGTTAAAAGTCAACTCTTTCGACGGGTTTTTGACGCATTCGTCTTAAACGCCTTGGAATCGCCAAAAAATTTGGGCCGAAACGGCCGCGGTTTTATGCCAGAATGATTACAGTTCCAATTAAGCGGCGGTCACGGCGGGAGCAGCGGCTCGCCGCGCATGTATTTGCCGCGGCAGAACAGCAGGGTCGGCTTACTGGTGTAGGCGTAGCGCTCGACATGGCCGATAAAGATGATGTGATCGCCGCCGTAG
>JAFAHP010000388.1 GCA_019237175.1 Alphaproteobacteria bacterium | reverse complement strand
CTGTCGGCGCCCAGATCGTCGATGAAACTGGCGTTTTCGGTCACCTTCGACTCGTCGACGCCCAAATGCTCGACGACGATCTTTTTGACCCGATCGTTGACGTCACTCATCCGTTCTTTTCCTCGCTGGATTGCCCGAAAGTCGCTTCGGCACAGAGTTTCTCGGCGCCATCCGCAATCACCGTGTCACGACCGGGGGCCGCACTGAAGGCGCGCGTCACATAGCACGATTTCACCGGCCGTGCCAGTTCAGCCGAGGCCACCACCGGGCATCGCGGCCTATACCATGGCCATACCGCCGTTGACGTGCAAGGTTTGACCGGTGACATACGCAGCCTCGGGGCTCGCGAGAAAGATGACGGCGGCAGCCACCTCCTCGGGGGTCCCGAACCGTCCGGCGGGAATCACCCCGAGAAGCCGCTCACGCTGCTCTGCGGTCAGCTTCTCCGTCATTGCGGTTGCGATCGCACCCGGTGCTATGCAGTTCACAGTAATGCCGCGTCCGGCGATTTCGGCGGCGATCGATTTCGACATGCCGATCATCGCCGCCTTCGCGGCGGCATAGTTCGCCTGTCCCGCATTGCCGGTTATCGCGACGACTGAGGTCACCCCGATCACTCGACCGTGACGGCGTCGTATCATGCCGCGCAGAGCCGCACGCGTCAGCTTGAAGGCGGCAGTCAGATTGACCTCGATGACGCCCCGCCAGCTTTCGTCATCCATTCGCAGCGCCAACGCGTCGCGGGTGATGCCGGCATTGTTGACGAGGATGTCGATCCGCCCCATTGCCGTTTCGGCATCTTTGACCAGCCGGTCAGCGGCGGCCGGGTCGACAAGGTCGGCCAACCCGATGTGAACACGCTCACCAAGCTCCTCGGCGAGTGCCGCGAGTGCCTCTTGCCGCGTGCCGCCGACCATCACCTGCGCGCCCTGGCGGTGCAGCGCCCTGGCGATCGCCCGGCCGATCCCGCCCGAGGCTCCGGTCACCAGGGCAGACTGGCCCGATAGATCGAACATCGCCCGACTTCCGGAGCTCACCACTCTCTGATCAGCGCGTCGACCTCGTCCGGGGTGCAGACCGAACGCGGCAAGAAATCGGGGTCGATCCGCCGGATGAGACCGGTCAGCACGCGTCCCGTTCCGATCTCGGCGACTTCCTCGACCTCGGCGGCCTTGAGGTACAGCATGCTTTCGCGCCACCGCACCTGAGCGGTGACCTGCCCGACGAGTTGGCGTTTGATCTCGGCAGGCTCGCTGATCGCCGACGCCGAGAGGTTGGCGACGAGCGGCACCAGCGGCGGGCATAGCGCCGTCCCGTCGAGCGCCTTCGCCATGACCTCGGCGGCCGGCGCCATCAGCGGGGAGTGAAAAGGGGCGCTGACCGGAAGCATGATCGACCGGCGTACGCCGCGCTCGCGGGCAATTGCAATCGCCCGCTCGACAGCGTGGCAGTGCCCGCTGATCACGACCTGTCCCGGAGCATTGTCGTTCGCCACCGCGCAGACCTCGTCGGGCTCGCTCGACACCGCCTCGGCCGCGGCCGCGCATGCGGCCTCGACATCGATGCCCAGCAACGCCGCCATCGCCCCCTCGCCGCGCGGCACGGCCTTTTGCATCGTCCGCCCGCGGAGTTTGACGAGCCGCGTCGCATCGGCGACCGAGACTGCGCGCGCTGCCGCCAGTGCCGAGTACTCGCCAAGGGAATGGCCGGCGACATAGGCGACATGCCGGCCAAACGCGAGACCGCCTTCCGCCTCGAGTACCCGAATCACTGCGAGGCTCGCCGCCAACAGCGCCGGCTGGGCGTTCTCGGTCAGGGTCAGATCGCATTCCGGACCTTCGAACATCAGGCGCGAGAGGTGTTGGGACAACGTCTGGTCGACCTCTTCGAAGAGATCGCGGGCCGCCGGAAACGCCTCGGCCAGGCTGCGCCCCATCCCGACCGCCTGCGAACCCTGGCCCGGAAAGACAAATGCGCGCTTCATGCGGAACGCTTCCCCTACCCCCCGACCGGGACCCGGCCGCTTGTCGTCATAGCCCCGCTGCCACCGGTGTCAAGGACCGGCTTTGGCTACGACGGGACCCGATCGAGATTTCCCTGTCGGCAGGGAAAAAACGCGTTTTTTCCTCCAAAAATTGGCCCGCCATCGCCCAAGAATCGTTTGAAATAAATGGCTTGAAACACGTTTGGGTGGACCATCCGGCTGCGGAATTTTGGCCGATTTTCGGCTCCCAAAACCGGTCGGCAGCGGATTGGCAGCGGAATTCGGCAGCGCCGCCAAGTGTTGCGTTATTAGCATTATCGTAACGCATCTCGGTCGGCATGTTCGGTACTCTCGGCGTCCCGCTGTCATTGCGAGCAGCGCGAAGCAATCCGGGTAAGGTGTCATCCTGATATCGTAATTGACAACATCGCACATATCCTGTATGTAGGAGAAAGCTTGAGCGCCTGCAAGGGGGCCGAATCGGGATTGAAGAAAGCGGAGACGACATGTCTGAGACGGAACGGAATTACGAGGTCGGTTATGGCAAGCCGCCCAAGGGCCGGCGCTTCCAGAAGGGCCAGTCGGGCAACCCGCGCGGTCCGCGCGGCAAGAACCTGTCGGCGCTGGTGATCGCGGCGCTGAACGAGCCGGTCTACGCCACGATCGACGGCAAGCGGCGCAAGATCACCAAGAAGGAGGCGATCGTCACGCAGATGGTCAACAAATCGGCCGACGCCGATCTGCGCGCCACCAAGATGCTGATCGACATGGTGAAGGAGGCCGAGCAGAAGGCGAGCATGGGGGCGCCGGCCGAGAAGAACCCGTTCAGCCCGACCGACAAAGAGGTCGTCCAACAGCTGATCGAGCGACTGCGCCGCAACATGTGCGCCGGTTGCCCCTGGGCCGCGCAACGGGCCGGTCTCGCGAACAGCGGGCCAACCGCTGCTGCGCCCGACTTATCCAATAGGTAGAGGGACCAGATCGAGGTGCGATAGCGATCTTCGGTCTTATTCCTGTTCGAACCCGTGAGAAGTAAACTTGAGGGTGCGGCTGTTCTCGGTGACCGTGCGGACGACCTGTTCCGGAGCGCCCGTTTCGATCTCCGCCTCGATTTCGAGGGTGACTTTGACCGAGGCGCCGACCAGACCGGCGAGATGCGCGATGACCTCGTCGGCGACGCGCCCGGCGTCGCGGCCGACCCGCTGCGGATCGAGGATGACGCTGCCG
>JAFAHP010000647.1 GCA_019237175.1 Alphaproteobacteria bacterium | reverse complement strand
TATTCCGGCGCTCAGGCGTGCAAGGCGCTGAAGGCCGAAGGCTACCGGATCGTGCTGGTCAACTCGAACCCGGCGACGATCATGACCGATCCCGAGTTGGCCGATGCTACCTATATCGAGCCCATCACGCCCGAGATGGTCGAGAAGATTATCGTCCGCGAGCGGCCGGACGCGCTGCTGCCGACCATGGGTGGCCAAACCGCCCTCAACACCGCGATGACGCTCGCCCGCGCTGGCGTGCTTGAACGTTATCGGGTCGAGATGATCGGCGCCACCGCCGAGGCGATCGCCAAGGCCGAAGACCGTCAATTGTTCCGCCAGGCGATGGACCACGTTGGCCTCGCGTCGCCATCGAGCCGGCTCGTCGGATCGCTCGACGAAGCCTTTCAGGCACTCGACGAAGTTGGCATGCCGGCAATCATCCGGCCCTCTTTCACCTTGGGCGGGACCGGCGGCGGCATCGCCTACAACGTCCGCGAATTCGAAGATGTCGTGCGTGGCGGATTGCGCGCCTCGCCCGTGGGTCAGGTGCTGATCGAGGAATCGGTTCTCGGCTGGAAAGAGTATGAAATGGAGGTCGTGCGCGACCGCGCCGACAACTGCATCATCGTCTGTTCGATCGAGAATGTCGACCCGATGGGGATCCATACCGGCGATTCGGTCTGCGTCGCCCCGGCTCTGACCTTGACCGACAAGGAATATCAGCTGATGCGCAACGCCGCGATCGCGGTATTGCGCGAGATCGGTGTCGATACCGGCGGATCCAACGTACAATTCGCGGTCAATCCCCAAGACGGCCGGCTTGTCGTGATCGAGATGAACCCGCGGGTCTCGCGCTCCTCGGCCTTGGCGTCGAAAGCGACCGGCTTTCCAATCGCCAAGGTCGCCGCCAGACTCGCGGTCGGCTACACGCTCGACGAACTGGCCAATGAAATCACCCGCATTACGCCGGCGTCGTTCGAGCCGACCATCGATTACATCGTCACCAAGATGCCGCGCTTCACATTCGAGAAATTTCCGGGAACCGAGCCGGAGCTGACGATTTCGATGAAATCGGTTGGCGAGGCGATGGCGATCGGCCGCAGCTTTGGCGAATCGGTGCACAAGGCGCTGCGCTCGATGGAGACCGGGCTGACCGGTTTTGACGAGGTCGCAATCGAGGGGATCGAAAGCGCCGGCAAGGACGCGGTCAAGGCGGCGCTCTCCCGCCCCGCGCCCGATCGGCTCTTACTGATCGCGCAGGCCTTTCGGCACGGATTGACAACCCCCGAAATTCACGCCGCATGCCACTTCGAGCCATGGTTCATCGAGCGTATTGGCGAGATTGTCGAGATCGAGGAGCAGGTCCGGCACACCGGGCTGCCGCACGACCGAAGCGGCCTTTTGCGGCTGAAGCAGATGGGATTTTCAGACGGACGGCTGGCGAAGCTGACGGGCCTCGACGAGGAAGCCGTTTCCGCCCGGCGCCGCAATCTCAAGCTGCATCCCGTCTATAAGCGCATCGACACATGCGCCGCCGAATTCCCGTCGCTCACCCCGTATCTTTATTCCTGCTATGAGGGCGACGGGTTCGACCAGCCCGAATGCGAAGCCGAGCCGAGCGACCGGCAGAAAGTCGTGATCCTCGGTGGCGGCCCGAACCGGATCGGCCAGGGCATCGAGTTCGACTATTGTTGCGTCCACGCCGCCTACAGCCTCTCGGAAGCGGGTGTTGAGACGATCATGGTCAACTGCAACCCAGAGACCGTCTCGACCGACTACGACACTTCCGACCGGCTTTATTTTGAACCGCTGACAGCCGAGGATGTGATCGAGATCGTCCGGGTCGAGCGGCAGCGGGGCGACCTCCTCGGAGTCATTGTGCAGTTCGGGGGTCAGACGCCGCTGAAGCTCGCGACTGCACTCGAGCGCGTGGAGATCCCGATTCTCGGCACCTCGCCTGATGCCATCGATCTGGCCGAGGACCGGCAGCGCTTTCAGCAATTATTGAGCCGGCTCGGCCTGCGCCAGCCGGAGAACGGCACCGCCAACTCCGCCGTGGAAGCTGAGGCGGTGGCAATGCGCATCGGCTATCCGGTTGTCATCCGCCCATCCTACGTGCTGGGCGGCCGTGCCATGGAGATCGTACACGATGCCGCCGGGCTCAACCGCTATATGCGCCAGGCGGTCAGCGTTTCCGGAACGAGCCCGGTATTGATCGACCGCTATTTGCAAGACGCGATCGAAGTCGATGTCGATGCCGTCTCAGACGGACGACGGATCGAAGTCGCCGGCATCATGGAACATATCGAGGAAGCCGGGATCCATTCCGGCGACAGCGCCTGTTCACTGCCGCCCTATAGCCTCGACGAGACCACCATCAACGAAATCGAGCGCCAGACCGGGGCATTAGCGCGCGCACTCGGTGTTGTCGGGCTGATGAACGTGCAGTTCGCGGTCAAGGACGGCGATATCTACGTGCTCGAAGTCAATCCTCGGGCTTCGCGCACCGTTCCGTTCGTCGCCAAAGCCACCGGAGTTCCGATCGCCAAGCTCGCTGCGCGGGCGTTGATTGGCAGGCAGCTCGATGATTTGTCATCCACCTTTTCGTTCCCTGCCCTCTCCGCCCCGCAGGCTATGCGACCCCCGGGCTGTGCGACCGAAGGCCCGTCGGACGAAAACCCGGGGGTCGCCCGCGGCTGGCACGAGCCGGGGGGATGGCTCGTTGCACGAAAACCCGGGGGCGGCTCGGGGATGGCGGGGGAGAGAAAGCACCGAGGGGGCCATGTCGCGGTCAAGGAAGCCGTGTTTCCATTCGCGCGCTTTCCCGGCGTCGATCTCATTCTCGGTCCCGAGATGAAATCGACCGGCGAAGTCATGGGCCTCGACCTCGATTTTGGTCGCGCCTTCGCCAAATCACAACTCGGCAGCGGCACGCGATTGCCGCTCGAAGGCTGCGTCTTTGTCTCCGTGCGCGATCGCGACAAGACGGCGTTGATCGAGCCCTGCCGCCGATTGGTTGAAATGGGCTTTTCTCTGGCAGCGACCGAGGGCACAGCGACAGCGTTGTCGGGCGCCGGTCTCCCGGTCAGCCGGGTTAATAAGGTGCGTGACGGTCGTCCGCACATTGTCGACCACATGCTGAGCGGCGCGGTCCAACTGGTGTTCAACACGACAGAGGGCGCACAGGCGATTGCCGACAGCTTTAGTCTGCGGCGTACTGCGCTGACCCACGCGATCCCCTATTACACAACGGTTGCCGGGGCCCGCGCGGCAGTGCAGGCGATCGCCGCGCTCCGTGCCGGGAGTCTTGAAGTCGCACCGCTTCAGTCCTACCTGTGATTGCCAATTGGCGCGTTTCCGGTTCCTTTCAACACAGGATAACGACCCCGTCTTCGATGAATAAAATTCCGATGACGACCGACGGGTACAACCGCCTTCGCGAGGAGCTCAAGCAGCTCAAAACGGTCGAGCGGCCAGCGATCATCCGTGCAATAGCCGAGGCGCGGGCCCACGGCGATCTCGCGGAGAATGCCGAATATCACGCTGCTCGCGAGCGCCAGAGTTTTATCGAAGGGCGGCTCATGGAGCTTGAAGACAAGGTGGCTCGCGCCGAGGTCATCGACGTTTCCAAATTGTCGGGCTCGGTAATCAAATTCGGGGCGCGGGTTACACTCGCCGAGGAAGAAAGCGAGGAGGAGCAGACTTTCCAGATCGTCGGTGAGGACGAGGCCGATATCAGCCGCGGCCGGCTGTCGGTAACCTCGCCGCTGGCGCGGGCTTTGATTGGCAAAGGCAAGGGGGACAGTGTCGAGGTCGCAACGCCGCGCGGTGCAAAATCCTACGAGGTCGTGACCGTCGATTTTGGCTGAGCCGCGATCGCGGCGGTTCGTAGTACGAGATACCCCAAGAGCGCCGACGCCAGCGACGCCGCGAGCACCGCGATGCGGATGTCCAACTCGTAACCCTCCCCCGGGAAGGCGAGACTTCCGATAAACAGGCTCATTGTGAAACCGATACCGGTCAGTAGCGCCAGGCCGTAAATCTGGCGCCAACCGGCTCCCTCGGGGAGCGTGACAAACCCGCAACGGTGCGCGGCCCAAATCGCGCCGGCGACCCCGAGCGGTTTGCCGACAAACAAACCGAGCGCAATTCCGAGCTCAATCGGGTCGAGCAGATCCGCCACAGTGATCCCGATAAGCCGCACCCCGGCATTGGCAAATGCAAAGGCGGGAAGCACCCCGAACGCGACCCAGGGATGAAGATCGTGCTCGAGCGCCAGCAGCGGCGAGACGGTCCGCGATGTGCGCAACGGCACCGCCACACCGACGGCAACCCCGGCAAGGGTCGCGTGGATCCCGGATTTCAGCACGCACACCCACAAGAACACACCCGTCAGCATGTAGGCGGCACGGTGGGTCACTCCCACAAGATTTAGACATACCAGCAAAGCCGCGGCAAGGCCCGCGAGAGAGAGGGCGATCCACGACAATTCTGAGGTGTAGAATATAGCGATGATAACGATCGCGCCGAGATCGTCGATAATCGCAACCGCAAGCAGAAAAAGTCGCAGCGAAGGGGGCACACGCGAGCCGAGCAGCGACAGCACGCCGAGGGCAAAGGCTATATCGGTCGCAGTCGGGATCGCCCAACCGTGTAGGGCTTCTCCGTTTCCCCAATTGAACCCGGTATAGATCAAGGCTGGCACGGCCATTCCGCCGAAGGCGGCGACCACTGGGACCGTGGCCTTCGCGCGATCAGACAATCCTCCTTCGCAGATCTCACGCTTGACCTCGAGGCCGACAAGCATAAAGAAAATCGCCATCAGCCCGTCATTGACCCACAGCAGCAGCGGCTTTTTGATCAGCAGGCTGCCGATCTGGACGCCGAGCGGAATATCCAACAATCGGGTGTAAAGCGTGCCCACCGGAGAATTGGCGAAGACCAATGCCGCCACCGCTGCTGCGCCAAGCGCGATGCCGCCGGCAGATTCGAGCGCCAGGAACTGCTGCAATCGCGAAACCGGCGATCGTGGTTCGCTCACCGCGGCGGCCCGGGCGATTTAGTTGTCGGATGTTTCGGCGGATATGAAAGCGCTGTGCGCGCCGATCGGGATCCCGGGCTCGTCCTTTGAGACGCGCAGGGTCAGCGCCGACTTCACCTGGCTGACGTTAGGTGCGGAGGTCAGTTTTGCGCTCAAAAAGCGCTGATAGCTGTCCCAATCGGGTGCCACGATTTTCAGGAGGAAATCGGTTTCTCCGGTCAGCATATGCGCCTCGCGGACCTCTGGCCAGGTCGCAACCAACTCTTCGAAGGCTTTGAGATCGGCCTCGGCCTGGCTTGCCAAACCAACGTGAGCGAACACGGTCACGCCATAACCCAGCGCCTCGGGCGCCAAATGGGCATGATATCCACGGATAATTCGGGCTTCTTCGAGGGCGCGCACACGACGCAGGCACGGCGGGGCCGAAATACCGGCGCGGCGCGCCAGTTCGACATTGGTGATGCGTCCCTCAGCCTGCAGATTTTGCAGGATTCGACGGTCGATTTGGTCGAGCTTGATCCGCCGCATCCGATCCGCCCTTCGCAACCGCGTGATCATAGGAACACTCTGCCGGGCGGGCAATTTTATTACGCGAAGCCAAAGGGTGGGATATCGGTCGAGCGGTCGCCTTGCCCAGCGGGTTTCGGCACGCTAGCATCCGCATGGACCGCGATCGGTCGCGATCGACAGCGCGCGAGACACTCTCGCGCACGACGGGTTGCTCGACGAGACCCCCTACCCCTCGAGATCGCCATCAAGGAGAAGCAACATTACCTCGGTAGAAACGATCCCGATAACGCGTTGGCACGGACCCTTTCCCGAGCCTCAAAGAGATCATGCCCTGCGATCTTTGGAGCAAGGGAAGGTTCTTTATTTCCCGAACCTCGCGTTTATTCCGGAGGAGAAGTGCGGTGTATTGTTCTCCTCACGACTTGCCGATCGAAAAGCCAAAAACATCAGCTTTAACCCTGCAACCGGCTTGCTCAAAGGTGCGCTGGCCGGAGATCACGAGCGGTCAAGACTCCACAAGATGATGGATGCGTTTGCGGCGGCGGCGCTTCAGATTATTCTCGATTTATGCCCGCGATATGCGAGCGGTCTCGAGCATGCTCGCGCCAGCTATCGTCCGCTTGAAATCGCGGGTCGCGAATATACGCGCCTGAAGGACGACAAGCTGCTGCATGTCGACGCCTTTCCTTCGACTCCAACCCGGGGCCGCCGTATTCTGCGTCTTTTCTCGAATATCAACCCCTCGGGGAGACCACGCATCTGGCATATCGGCGAGCCATTCGAATCCCTAGCCGAGAAGTTCCTGCCCTCACTCGGCCGGCCGATATCGTCCGCTGCCTATCTGCTCGCCGCGGTCGGAGCCACGCGTGGCCGGCGGAGCGCCTACGATCAACTGATGCTGCGCCTTCACAACAGCGCCAAGCGGGATGCCGTATACCAGGCGAATACACCTTATGAGGAATTCGCGTTTCCCGCGGGATCGAGCTGGATCTGTTTTACCGATCAGGTTCTTCACGCAGCGGTTGCCGGCCAATATGCTCTCGAGCAAACGTTTTACGTCGACGTCGAGGCGATGGCCGGGCCAAAGAACTCGCCATTGCGGATACTCGAGCGGATGACCAAGCGAAGTTTGAGCTGAGGTGGAAGACGGGCCCGCACGCTCTCCTTTGGCGCGCGAAGATCACCTTGTTCGGCGATAAACCACGCGCATGTCGTCGTCGTTGATACTGGCCGCCCCACAGCCGTTTGCGGCGACTGAGGCGTCCTCACCCTTGGCTTGGGTGTTGCACGATGGCAAAGCCGGCATGAGAAGTCAGGCGCTCGGGCTCGCCGAGGCAACGCGATTCCGGTTTATCGAAAAACCGCTCGATATTCGTCGGCCATGGAGCATCCTGCCGCCGCAGCTGTGGCCGCTGTCGCGAAGGACTGTCCGAGACGGGGAGGCGCGGCTGGGTCCGCCCTGGCCCGATCTGGTCATCGGCTGCGGCCGGAACACTGTGGTTCCGGCCCTGGCGATCCGACGCGCCGCCGGCAGATCGATCTTCCTGGCCCAGGTTCAGGATCCACGGATAAAACGTTCCGAATTCGACCTGCTTGTCGTTCCCGAACATGATCGCTTGCGCGGCCCCAACGTAATCGTCAGCCGGGGGGCCATGCACCGCGTCACCCAGGTGCTTCTCGCCACCGAACGCAGCCGTTTTCCGGCGCTCGCCGCGCTGCCGCGCCCGGTGGTGACGGTATTGATTGGGGGCAGCAACAAGGCCTATCGCCTGACTTTACGCCGGCTCGGCGAAATTGCCGACGCAATCGGCGGGATACTTTGCGAATCGGGCGGCTCCGCCTTGGTCACACCCTCGCGCCGGACTGGCGCGGCGGGGCAAAAGCTGATCCGGGATCGCCTCGCCGGGCTGCCGGCAATTGTCTGGGACGGCACCGGGGACAACCCCTATTTTGCCTTTTTGGCGCTCGCCGACGCGTTTTTCGTGACCGCCGATTCGGTCTCGATGATCAGCGAGGCGGCGGCGACAGGCAGACCTGTCCACATTTTTGATATCGACGGCGGCGGCGCGAAATTCGCCCGCTTTCATCGTCTGATGCGGGAGGCAGGGATCACCCGGCCATTTGCCGGGCGTCTCGAACCCTGGACTTACCCGATCCCGCAGGATACCGCCCGCGGCGGCGCTACTCTGCGCGCACTGGTTTTGAGCCGGCTCGATCAGTGGCCGCAGGTATAAGGGGGAGCGTGGTCTATGCGGCGTTGGCCGCCGCAACGACGGCGCTGTTTTTGCTGGTGCCGCAAGTCGATCTATCGGTCAGCGGTTGGTTTTACGATTCACAGCATGGTTTTGCGCTCAACCGCTGGGCGCCGGTGGGCTTCATCTATCATGCGGTCCCTTGGATCAGCTGGGGCATCGCCCTTCTGGTCTCCGTCGCCGCTGCATGGCTGTTCTTGATGCAGCGGCCGCTCGCGCGGCTCGATCGCAAAGCCCTGCTGTTCATTGTCTTTTCGACACTGCTGGGCCCCGGGCTGCTGGCGAACGCGGTGCTGAAGGACCACTGGGGGCGAGCCCGGCCGACACAGGTCGAAGCATTTGGCGGGACCCGTCATTTCACCGCGGCGCCGTTGCCCGCGGTGGAATGCGCGCGAAATTGCGCGTTCGTGTCCGGTCATGCGGCCCTCGGCTTTTCGCTCGTCGCATTCGCGTTTCTGCTGCCGCCGGGCAAAGCGCGGCAGCGGGGGATCGCCGCGGCTCTCGGCTTTGGCGCCTTCATCGGTCTCGTGCGGATCGCTCAGGGCGGCCATTTCCTATCGGATGTCGTTTGGGCCGGGCTGCTTGTCTTCGGCACGACAGTGGTTGCCCATTGGGCGATCGTCGAAAAGGACGTGTTCGCCGCACCGGATGCACTTCGTCTTTACCGTTTCGCGCGGCGCACCGGCCACTCGGCGTTACGGTGGCTGTGGGCAACGCAGACGAGGCGAACCGCCACTGCCGGCGTCTTTACGGCGGTTCTGGTCGTCATCTCGATCAGCTGGGTCGATCGACCGATGGCAATCTACCTGCACGCCGAGGATCCCGCTTTGCGCGGTCTATTCGCGGTGATCGGAAGCCTCGGCGAGGCGTGGGGATGGCTGGTGGTGTTCGCCGGCCTTTTCGCGGCCTTGCACTGGGGTGGCGGATTGCCGCGGTTGCACGAGGCGGCGGCTGCCATGCGCACCTGGTCGGCAATACCGGCCTTTTTGTTCGCGTCGATTGCCGTCGCCGGTCTGACGGCGGACGTCATCAAGATCGGCCTCGGTCGAGTACGACCGAAATTATTGTTCGGCAGTGACCTCTACGGTTTCACCGGGCTCGCTTGGCGCTCCGATCACTGGTCGTTTCCGTCCGGTCACACCGCGACAATTGTCGCGCTGGCGACGGCCCTCTGGTGGCTGTGGCCGCGGCACCTGTTGTTTTACATCCTCGCAGCCGCGATCGTCGGTGCCAGCCGAATCGTTGTCGGAGCCCATTATCCAAGCGACGTGATTGCCGGGGCGTTTGTTGCGGTGTTGGTCACACGATCGGTGGTTTGGGTGTTTGCGCGCTGGGATATCGATTTGGCTGCCGTTGGGCGGAGAAACAGCGGTTTGAGCGATATGACGCCGTGGCCCTGCCGCTGCTTTTGCCAACTTTCCACCGGTCGTCGCAGTCGTGCTGCTCTCACGCCCGGGCAGTCGCTTGCCTCGGCGTCGACGCGTGTAGTATCGCCTCGACATGGTGTTAAGGATCGAGACATTTAGTAACGCCACCGGAGGGAACGCCCTCTACAAAGCGCTGACCCATCCGCGCGCCACACGGCCAGCGCAAAGCATCGTCCGAGCATTGGTAGACAATCCGCCGGTCGCTGTTTGCGATCCGGGCGGCGGCGCCGAACCGTTTGCCGAAC
>JAFAHP010000153.1 GCA_019237175.1 Alphaproteobacteria bacterium | reverse complement strand
CTGGCGCGCGTGAACGTGCAACTGACCGACGCCGAGAGCGGCGCGCATCTTTGGGCCGATCGCTTTGACACCGGCCGGGCCGGTCTCGCAGCAGCCCAGGACGAGATCATTGGCCGACTAGCCCGCACACTCAATATCAAACTCATGGAGGTGGCGAGCCATCGGATCGAGCAGGCAACTGCGCGCAAGCCCGCTTCGAACGATTTGCTGATCCGTGGCTTGGCGACGTTCTACGGATACGGTTCTGAGGCGACGCTGCAAGAAGCGCTGCGGCTCTTCGAGCAGGCACTGGAGTTGGAACCGGCCTCAATCCCGGCACGGGTCGCGGTGGCCCATGCGTTGTGCGTCAATATAGCCGAGGGGTGGAGCAACTCTGTTCAAGAAGACGAGGCGCGAGCCGAAGGGTTGCTGCTTCCGGCAATCGAGCGCGACGCGAGCAACGTCAGGGCGCGCACGGCGCTAGGCCTCCTGCGCCGACTGCAGAACCGATTGGAGGAATCGCGGGTCGAATGGGACACGGCGATCTCCCTCCAGCCATACAATGCACACGCATTTTTAGAGCTGGGCCTGACATTGATCTATCTCGGCCAGCCGGGGGCAGCGATACCGCAACTTCGGAAGGCAACACGACTTGGCCCGCATGATGGCGCTACGCCTGCTGCGCTCAGCGCACTGGCGCACGGCCACCTGCTGCTGGGCGACATCGAGCCGTCGATCGCGTTCGCGAGAAAGGCCCGCGCCCGCAAGCCTGGGGTATATATCCCGCACATGCTGTTGGCGGCGGCGCTCGCGTTACATGACGAAATCGACGAGGCCGCCGCCGCTTTGGCCGAGGGGATCAGGCTCAGACCGCAGTTCAATTCGCTGGCACGGCTGCGCGCTTACACCACCTGGGGCAATCCCCGCTACCAGGCGCTCCGCAAGAAAACTTTGGATCTCGGGCTGCTTCGCGCCGGCATGCCCGACGAATGACTCCCTCTCCCCAGCGCCGAGGGCCCGGTCTGAGCCCTCTTGCACAGGGCGAAGTTGCACCTACATAGCAGTATTGTGTGATAATGTCAATTACGAAATGGGACTTTTATGAGAAATAAACAAGCCAAAGCGAGCCTGCTGAATTCCTCTGCCATTCGGCTGCCGGGTTGCGTTTTGACGCACAAAATTCGGCTGACAGCCAGCTAAGCCAAATTGGTCTAAGTAATTGATTTATAGAATATTTTGTTTCATGAGGAGTGCCTTCCGGATGCACAAAAACGTATTTTCCGCTGTCGTCAGGGGAAGTCGATGGACAGCTACAAATGCCGGCCGGCATCGACCGGGACGATCGACCCGGTGGTGTGGGTCAGGTGAGTG
Organism: Alphaproteobacteria bacterium; assembly: GCA_019237175.1. Lineage (GTDB taxonomy): Bacteria > Pseudomonadota > Alphaproteobacteria > ATCC43930 > CGMCC-115725 > AP-15. The sequence goes on along the minus strand of JAFAHP010000153.1, from coordinate 930 downwards.
ATCGACGCCATCACCGCCAGCGCCACGTCATGCGCCTCGATCGCGCGTTTGAGCGGCGTCGCCAGCGCCGCTTGAGCCATCATCTCCTCGGTGCGGCCAGGGACGAAGCCCGTGTGGACCATTCCGGGAGCCACGATGACGACGCGGATCTCCGGGCCGAGCACGCGCGCCAGCGCCATGCTCATCGTGTTCAGTGCCGCCTTCGAAGCGCCGTAGATGATGCTGCTGCCGGTGCCGTTCTGCGCGGCACCCGACGAGATGTTGACGATGACCCCGTCGCCGCTGGCGCGCAGCAGCGGGACAAAGGCGCGGATCGTCGCAAACGGCCCGCGCACGTTGGCGGTCAGCACCGCATCGATCAGATCGTCGTCGAGCGCGTCAAGGTCGTGGTGCGCGACCATCCGGGTGAAGCCGGCAGAATTGATGAGGATGTCGGTGCGGCCAAAGCCCTCGTTGACCGCGGTGGCGACCTTGCGGATCTGGGCGCTGTCCTCCAACGGCAGGTACATCGCCTGGTGACCGTTGCCGGGCAGCTCGGCGATCAGCGCCGCGGCGCGGTCGGCACCCTTGTTGTAGCCGACGACGACTTGCGCCCCCGCTCCGGCCAGCAGCCGCACGCTCGCAGCACCGATGCCGCTGCTACCACCGGTCACCACCGCGACCTTACCGGCCAGCGAAAAGGGGTTGTCAGTCGTCATCGGCACCTCGTGAATCAGGATCCGGCAATCTCTGCGAGGATCGGGTTGAAGCGGTCGGCCGCCTCGTATTGCACCCAGTGCCCGGCGCGGGCGATCACCTCGAAGCGGGCACCCGGCTGGAAGCTGCGCAGCACGCGAGCCCGCTCGTCGAGATAGGGGTAGGCGGTCGCGTCGCGCTCGCCCCAGATGCCGTCGAGCGGCACCTTGACGAGGGGCAGGGCACGGGCGAGCG
>JAFAHP010000108.1 GCA_019237175.1 Alphaproteobacteria bacterium | reverse complement strand
GCCCAGTTCGGAATCTCGCCGCTTGTATTGAGCGCCGTGGCGCGGATTACGACGAGTCCTCGTATCTTCAGAAATCCAAGTGCGATCGAGGAGGCCTTCGGCTATTGCGATAGTCTGCTGAACCAACCGCATTGTGAGATTGTCCTCCCCGGTGAGCGGCATTGGACGATCTTCAGGCGGCTGTGCGTCGAGACCGGCACGCGCGGATCTCGCATCACCGATGCCTGGTTCGCGGCCCTGGCGATTGAGCATGGCTGTACCTGGATCACTTACGATCGCGACTATGCGCGCTTTCCTGAATTGGACTGGCGAACGCCGTCGGTTTGAATGCCACAAGGCTTCTTGATGCCGAAAGACTTCGCGGCGCCGAACCGCCCGCGAGCGTCGAGAACCAAGCCGGTTCGATGCGAACACCAACCTCGCGCCAAGCGTACACGCCATCGCAGGAGGGGCGCGCCACGACGCGCTGTGGTACATGGTGGCGGGGTGGCTCCCCGGGCCGGACTCGAACCAGCGACCCAGCGGTTAACAGCCGCTTGCTCTACCAACTGAGCTACCGGGGATCAGAGGCCCTCTAGGGGCCCGCACAACTCCTACCCTGGAGGCCGGAAGCGGAATCGAACCGCTGTACGAGGATTTGCAGTCCTCTGCATCACCACTCTGCCATCCGGCCGGTGCGAGGTCATATAGGCAGGCACCGCCGGCATGGTCAAGCACTGCACGCGGGCCCGCACCCGGCGAAGAATTTACGTTGCCGATGCCGCGCATCTCACGATTGAGGCACGCGAACCGCTAATATTTGGTTTGCGGGTTACGCTTCCCGGTGCGGGCCGCGTCGTTGGATGCGGCGCGCGCGCAGAAACAACGCGGAACGGCCGGCGGCGCGCGCATTTTGCTCATAACGGGTGGGCGGCCAGTCGGACGGGCGGCCACGCCAATCGGCAGGTCGGCGGGCGAGCCATTCAAAGGCCGGATGATTTGCGACCCGCTCCAGCATCCACGCGAAATAACCCTGGTCGTCGGTAGCCAGCCGCAGTTCCGCATCATCAGCCATGATCCGAGACAGCTGGTCCAGGGTTTCGGTCGAAACGATGCGGCGCTTGTGATGGCGCGCTTTGGGCCACGGATCAGGAAACAGGACGAAAACGCGCCCGATCGACGCCGGCGGCAGAGCCGCTATCAAAAGGCGCGCATCATCGGTGAACAGGCGAATATTGGCAAGCCGCCGGGGTTCGACTTGGCCGAGCAGTTTGGCGATGCCGTTTTCGAACACCTCACAGCCGATAAAGCCGATGTCGCGATGGGCTTCGGCCTGGGCAGTCAAATGCTCACCGGCGCCAAATCCGATTTCGAGCCAGACCGACAGCGGCGCATCGGGAAACAGCCGTGACAGATCGATCCCGCCGGACCGCGGCAGATCGATCGCCAGCCGCGGCAGCAGCGTTTCGACCAGGATTTGCTGTCCCCGACGCAACGGGCGGCCGCGTTTGCGCCCATAAAGCCGCCGCGGGTGCGGCGGTTCGCCGCCCGAGAGCTCAGAAAGCCCGCCGCAACTCGTCGACGAGATCGAGCCGTTCCCACGAGAACCCGCCATCACGATCGGGGGTTCGACCAAAATGCCCATAAGACGAGGTGCGGGTATAGATCGGTTTGTTGAGCCCGAGATGGGTGCGGATGCCGCGTGGCGACAGATCCATCAGCTGCTGCAATATATGGGCAAGCCTATCCTCGTCGACCGCCCCGCCGGTATCCACATAAAAGGACAGCGGCTTGGCGACGCCGATCGCATAGGCGAGCTGAATTGTACAGCGTTCGGCAAGCCCGGCGCCGACGACGTTTTTGGCGAGATAGCGCGCTGCGTAGGCGGCCGATCGGTCGACTTTGGTCGGGTCCTTGCCGGAAAAGGCGCCACCGCCGTGCGGCGCGGCACCGCCATAGGTATCAACGATGATCTTGCGGCCGGTAACGCCGGCATCGCCGTCGGGTCCGCCGATCACGAAGAGCCCGGTCGGGTTGACAAGAAAATTCTGTTCGTCGCACATCCACCCTTCGGGCAGGGTCGCGACGACATAGGGGCGAATGATCTCGCGCACCTCGTCCTGGTCGATGCGCTCGGAATGCTGGATCGAGACGACGACCTTGGTGGCCCGTACCGGCTTGCCGTCTTCGTATTGCAGCGTTACCTGGCTCTTGGCATCGGGGCCCAGCAACGGCGTCTTGCCGGTGTGCCGCGCCTCCGCGAGAGCGCGCAGCATCGCATGGGCGTAAAAAATTGGCGCCGGCATCAGGGCCGGCGCCGGAGTCTCGGTGCAGGCATAGCCGAACATCATTCCTTGGTCGCCGGCACCCTCGTCCTTGTTGCCGGAAGCATCCACCCCTTGGGCGATATTGGCCGACTGGCCGTGAATGTGGCACTTGATCGTCGCTCGTTGCCAGTGGAAATTTTCCTGCTCATAGCCGATTTCGCGGATCGCCCGGCGCGCCACTTGGATCAGCTGCTCGTGGGTGATTTCCGCCGGTCCGCGCACTTCACCGGCGAGGACGACGCGATTGGTCGTTACCAAAGTTTCGACGCCGCAACGGGCTTCGGGTTCGGCGGCGAGATAGGTGTCGACGATCGCGTCGGAAATTCGATCGCAGATCTTGTCGGGATGGCCTTCCGAAACCGATTCGCTCGTGAAAACAAAATTGGTTTTTGCCAAAGGCTTACCTTTCTTAAGCAAGGCTGAGACCTGATTTCGTTGCGGTTGTTGATGCAGCCTCGGGAAACGAGCGTCAAGCTCCGATTTCTTAGCGCACCGGTGGCGGTCGCGAATTTATACGGGAACCCGCCCCTCCCCAACCCCCGCCCTCGATGGCGAGGGTTGGGGAGGGGGCGGCGCTTATTTTTCGGACTGACGTTCGTTGCTTGCGGCCAGCGCCTTGGCGAGCTCGAACAGCCGCCGCCGAATGCTCGGATCCTCGATCCGGTAATAGGCGCTGACCAATTCGACGGTCTCGCGCTTGCGCAACGGATCTGAATCGAAAGCGTCGGCCGGCGGTTCGGCAAAGCCGGCGGGGATCGCCGGCGCCCGCACCGGATCCATATCGTCAAAGAAAAAAGAGACCGGCACGTCGAGGACCCGACTGAGATCGTGCAGCCGGCTGGCTCCGATGCGATTGGCGCCGCGCTCGTATTTCTGAACCTGCTGAAATGTTAATCCAATCGCTTCACCGAGCTTCTCTTGGCTAAGCCCCAGCATGTTGCGCCGCAACCGCACCCGCGATCCGACATGGACGTCGATCGGGTTTGGCTTGTCGCCCTTCTGGCGGCCGGACCGGGGAGTATGTTGTTGCATCGCCATCGGGGACCAATCGCTTTCTCGCTAACAATTCATTAGAAATTTAGAATCTCGCGCCGCGGCCGGTCAAGCTTGAGGTTTCAACTTTTGATAACCCAATGCAACCGCAAGGCGGTGCCATTCGTCAACGCCAGCGCAGCCCGACCGGTATCGCGCCCAGCAGCAGCAATCCCAGCAGCATCCAATCGCCGATTCGCGCGTAAGGTGTCGGCGCCAGCGCGGCGGGCAGGGCACGATCGAGATAGCCGATCGCATCAAGGTTGGTCCGCGCCAGCACCCGGCCCACAGGATCGACCACCCCGCTGATGCCGTTGTTGGCGACGCGGACCAGCGGCAGGCCCTCCTCGACAGCCCGGGTGCGGGCGGCTGCGAAATGCTGATACGGCCCCGAACTCCGCCCGTACCAAGCATCGTTGGTGACGTTCAGCATCCACGCCGGACGGTCGCTTTCGTCAATCACGGCGCTTGGAAAAATCGCCTCGTAACAGACCAGGGGCGCAAACGGAGGAAGACCCGGAAGATCGATTGTCCGCGGTCCCGGACCCGCACTCAGGTCTATCGTGCCGGCAGTGATCTTATCGACCGGCAGCAGAGTGCGAAATGGAACGTACTCGCCAAAGGGAACGAGATGCGCCTTATCGTAGGTCGCGACGATCTCACCGCGGTCGTCAACCGCTTCGATGCTGTTCCACAACCTCTCGATCGGGGCGGGCGGCGGGTTGGCGCGCAGCGCTCCGGTGATCACATAGCCGCCTTTTGGGGCTATCGCGGCGACAGCGTCCCGAGCCGCCCGGTCCCGGTCGAGGAGAAAAGGCGCCGCCGCCTCGGGCCACAGGATCGCATTCAACCGATCACGGCTCGGCGCCACGCTGAGATCAAGCAGCCGGCGGAAGTTGGTTTGGGCCGCACCAGGCTGCCATTTGAGACTTTGCGGGATCGAAGGCTGCACCAGGCGCAGCCAAGTGTCGGTCAGGACGGGGGGTGTGGCCAACAGCCGGATCGTCCCGCCGGTTGCGGGCAGCAGGATCAAGAGCCCCGCCATCATCACCGGCGCCCAATGGCGCAACAGCGGCGACGGAGTCGGCCTTGGAGTGCCAAGCAGAGCCGGTAGCGACGCGGCCAGCACGGTCACATAGCCGAGACCGTATATGCCGACCACAGCAACGCTCTGTAAAACGGCGGTAGCACCGGGAAATCCTCCCGACCAGGTGTACCCGACAAGGTTCCACGGCAGGCCTGTAAATGCACGGCCGCGCACCCATTCGGCTGCGGTCCAGGCGATGGCGAACGCAAAGGTCCGGGCGGCGGGGGACAGGTGCAGGCGCCGTGCAACAAGCGCGGAGGCGAATAGCGCCAAGCCGATATAGATCGCAAACCCGGCCGGGAGCCCGGCGACGGCAAATGGCACCAGCCACCAGAACCGCGCAATATCGACGAATAAAGCCGCGGCGATCCAATAGAGGCCGGCGAGAAAATAACCAAAGCCAAAGACCCAGCCGAGCCGGAACGACGCGCCGGCACCTTCGCTACCGTCGTCGAGCCACAGCAGGCCGGAAAAAGCAACCACCAGAAGCGGCGTCATATCCACTGGCGACATTGCCGCCGCCGCGGCGACGCCGAGCAAAAAAGCGAGCCCGCGGCGGCGCCAACCCGACAATGCCGCGACGTCCAGAGCCAGCCGGCACAGCGGCCCATCGACCCGAGAGCCGGGTTCGACCCGATAGGTTACCGCTTCAGGCACCGGCCTCGCCCGCGGCCCTTCTGGGGCGCACGCGCAAGCGCTTGATGTGGCGCGGATCGGCTTCGAGCACCTCGAACTCAATGCCGGACGGATGGGCGATGACGTCGCCGCGTTTGGGTACCCGTCCGGCGAGGGTGGAGACCAGACCGCCCAGGGTATCGACTTCTTCCTGATCGTCGTCCGGGCGCAGCTGGATCCCTTCGTGCTGTTCGAGCGACTCGATCGGGGTTCTGGCGTCGGCGATCAGGGTCCCATCGGCACGCTCGACCAAGCTCGGCCGCTCGGCCTCGTCGTATTCGTCCTCGATATCGCCCACTATTTCTTCGATCAGATCTTCGATCGTCACCAGCCCGTCGATCCCGCCGAATTCGTCGACAACCATCGCAATGTGAGTGCGTGCCTGACGCATCTGCACGAGGAGTTCGAGAACCGGCAGCGAGGGCGCCACGAACAACAGCTTGCGCAATAGCGGCGCCAGTTTCGTCTCGCGCCGCTCGGCAACGGCGGACAAAATGTCCTTGACGTGAATAAAGCCGACAACGCCATCGAGCGTATCGCGATAGACCGGCACCCGCGAATGCCCCTGCTCGATCATGCATTTGACGACCTCAAGAAACGGCGTTTCGACATCGAGTGCCACAATGTCGACGCGCGGGACCATGACGTCGGCAGCAGTCCGATCATGGCCTTTCAGAATGTTGCCGATTAGCACCCGTTCGTGCGGGCCGAGCGACTCGGAGCCTGCGATTGGCGGTTCTTCGATCATATCGTCGATGGTGTCGCGCAGTCTCTCGCCGTTGCGTTGGCGGCGGATCAGCCGTATCAAGCTGCGCAAGGGTGTAAAAGCCCGATCTCGGTCGGACTGGCCGCTACGTTGGGGCGGCTCGGAGGAGGTCATCGAGAGGTCGGTTGGTCTTTAACACTCACATAATCCCGCGATGGGGATCTGCTACCCCCAAGCCTGCCAATATCAACGTTTCGAGCGTCTCCATTAGGGCGGCTTCGGGGCCGGTCGCATGGTCGTAACCGAGCAAGTGTAACACGCCATGTACAACGAGGTGGCGGAAATGGTCCGCGACAGCTTTGCGCTGATCCCGGGCCTCGCGCGCCACGGTCTCGTAGGCCAGAACGACATCGCCGAGCAGCAACGGCGCGTCGGTGGGCGCTGTCGTTCCCGGGTCCCAAGCCGGAAAAGCGAGCACGTTAGTCGACCGGTCGGTGCCGCGCCAGTTGCGGTTGAGAACGCGCTGCTCCGCATCATCTGTGAGAACGATGGACAGTTCGATGCGCTGCAGCGAGAGGATCGCGGCTTTGGCGACCCCTTCTGTCAAGGCGAGGCGGGCGGCACCCCGGGCCATCTGCTCCGGACATCGCAGTGACTGCTCCCACTCGGCGCACCGGATAACGACCTCGATCAGCGTATCGCAAGGGGTCACGGTTCGCCCGCATGAGCGGCACGTTCGCGCGCCTCATAAGCGCGCACGATGCGCGCGACAAAACCATGGCGAACCACGTCGCGATCGGTAAAGCGAACGATACCAATCCCCTCGACACTCGCCAAAGTCTCCAACGCTTCCGCCAAGCCCGAACGAATTCCCGGCGGCAGATCCACCTGGGTTGGATCACCGGTCACGACCATTCGCGAACCCTCGCCAAGCCGGGTCAAGAACATTTTCATCTGGATCGGCGTCGTATTCTGGGCCTCGTCGAGGATGACAAAAGCCCGCGACAAGGTACGGCCGCGCATAAACGCGATCGGTGCCACCTCGATCTCGCCAGTGCCGAGGCGGCGGGCCAGTTGCTCGGGGGGCAACATGTCGCCAAGCGCGTCGAACAACGGGCGCAGATAGGGGTCGACCTTGTCACGCAAATCCCCGGGCAAAAAGCCGAGCCGCTCGCCAGCCTCAACCGCCGGCCGCGACAGGATTATCCGCTCGACCTGACCGGTCATCAACAGATCCACGGCGGCGGCAACCGCGAGATAAGTCTTGCCGGTCCCGGCCGGCCCTAGGCTAAACACCAGCTCGTGGTCGCGCAATGCTTTGATATAGGTGGCTTGACCGGGAGTGCGCGCCGTGATCCGTCGTTTGCGGGTGCGAAAGGCCGCATCCTCTTGCCAGAGGCTGAGGCTGCGGTCGGCAATCTCGGCTTGCGCCAGCCGCAGCGCGGCTTCGACGATCGGCGGATCGATGTCCTGGCCCTGTTTCAACCGATCGTAGAGCCGCGATAACGCCAGCCGCGCAGCTTCGGTCGCCGAAGGCGGCCCGGAGATGACCACGCGATTTCCGCGGGTCACCATCGACACGCCGAGCTGCCGCTCAACCCGATCGAGATGCTGATCGCGCTCGCCATACAGCGAGGCGAGCAGCTGATTGTCGTCGAATTCGAGCTGGGTGCGCCCTTCGGCCAATTCCACGGCGCTGCCCGCCCGGACGTCCGTCATGCGGCAATCGTCCCGGCTAGGCTATTTTGACCGGCTCCTGTGATCGTCACCGGGACGATCTCGCCGATCCTGTCGGCGGCGGCGGCAAGGTGCACGCTCTGCAAGTAGGGACTACGTCCGACGAGCTGACCCGGATGCCGGCCTCGCTTTTCGAGCAAAACCGGCAACGCGCGGCCGATGCAAGCGCGGTTAAACCCTCGCTGCTGTCTCCCCACCATCGACTGCAGCTCGACAAGCCGCTCGGTCTTGGTGGCGTCCAGCACCTGGTCGGTTGCCAAAGCCGCGGGGGTCCCGGGCCGCGGCGAGTATTTGAATGAAAATGCCTGGGCAAAAGAGATCTCGTCGACGAGAGCAAGCGTCGCGCGGAAATCCCCGTCGTCTTCGCCGGGAAAACCGACGATCAGATCGGTCGACAGCGCCAGATCAGGCCGTGCCGCACGCAGCCGGCTGACAATCCGCCTATAGTCGTCGGCGGTGTGACGGCGGTTCATCGCAGCCAGCACATGATCCGAGCCGCTTTGCACGGGCAGGTGCAAAAACGGCATCAGCTGGGGCACATCGCGGTGCGCTGCGATCAATTCGTCATCGACGTCCCGCGGGTGCGAAGTCGTGTAGCGGATGCGCTTCAACCCGGGGAGTTCTGCAAGCGCATAGATCAGTCGGCCCAAACCCCATGCTTCTCCGTCCGGACCTTTGCCGTGATAGGAATTCACGTTTTGCCCAAGTAAGGTAATTTCGCGCGCCCCGCCAGCGATGATCTGGCGCGCTTCATCGACGATTTGCATAGCGGGTCGCGAATATTCGGCTCCGCGCGTGTAGGGGACGACGCAGAACGTGCAAAACTTGTCGCAGCCCTCCTGCACCGTCAAAAAGGCGGCGACACCCTGACCGGGCCGCGAACGCGGCAGATGATCGAATTTGGGATCGGCAGGAAAGCTTGTGTCGATAACGCCGGTGGCGCCCGCACCAAGCGCTCGGGCCACCATGTCAGGCAGCTTATGGTAGGTTTGCGGACCAAAGACGAGATCGACAAACGGGGCACGGCGGCGAATCTCCTCCCCCTCGGCCTGCGCCACGCAGCCGGCAACCCCAATCACCATATTGCCGTCGCCGCGTCGGGCTTTTTGCAGCTTCAATGCGCGGATCTTACCGAGCTCCGAAAACACCTTCTCTGTGGCCTTCTCACGGATATGGCAGGTGTTGAGAATAACCAGATCAGCGTTCTCGGGGGTCTGCACTTTGCCAAAACCGAGCGGCGCAAGTAATTCGACCATGCGTGCTGTATCATAAACATTCATTTGACAACCATAAGTCGCAATATACACGCGCTTGGTCATGAAAAACACCGCCTCCGGATTGGCGCGCCAACGATCATCGAAGCGAAGCCTCGGCGACGGTGGCACCCGAAGCGTGCGAGGGCCGCGGCGGCTCGGGAAGCGGCTGCGGCCTGCCCGAAAGCGCTGCGGCCATGCCGCCGGCGACGCGGGCGTGGCAGTAACGGGCCAGTGCCTTGCGCGACCCGCAATCGGAAAAAAGGGTCAACGGATGAAATTCGACAACCACCTCGAGCGATCCCAAGCCAATCATGTTCCACAGATGCGGCGCCAGCTCGGTGGTGCCGTACCAGGCGAAATAAGGACGAAGCAAGCGACCGAGCGGAATGCCGTCGAGCCTCGTATAGGCAATGGACACCGGCTGGATCACGATCGGCGTAATCGCCTCCATTGCCTCGGCGGCACTGAACAATGCGCTCTTGAACGGCAAAACGCGGTTGCCATCGCTGCTGGTTCCTTCCGGAAACAAGATAAGCGCTTCTCCGGCGTTGAGGCGCGCGGTTATCAAATCCCGCTGGAACGCCGTGCTGCGGGTCCGCCGATCGACAAAGACGGTCCGCTGCAGCTTGGCGAGCCAGCCAAAGAAAGGCCAGCGTGCAATCTCTGTCTTGGCGATAAAGGAACCGGCGACGAGCGCTCCGAGAATGGTGATATCAGCGTATGAGACGTGGTTCGATGCGAACAGCACCGGCCGCCGCGTGGTCGGCGCGCCGATCATACGCACGTGAAAGCCCAGAATGCGGCAGCACCAGCGGTGGTAGAACGTCGGCAAGGTGCGGGTCCACGGGCGGTGCAATGCGAGCCCCAGCGCCTGCACCGGCATCAGGCTTAGGGTCCAGACGAGATATAGCCCGATCCGCGCAAGTCTCAGTGTTGTCGAACCCATGCGTCAGGACGTCCACTCAGCTCGTGACCAGCTGTCTCGAAGATCTCTGGCGCGTACGTAGTGGCGTGAATACTTTTCAGCGACGAGGTCGGTTTTGACCACGATACAGACGTCGGTCGTGTTGAAATCGTGATCGATCACCGCTCCGTCGCCGACAAAACCGCCCAACCGCAAATATCCCTTGACCAGGGGCGGCAGACCAGCGCGCGCCCGCAGCGGGTCGATTTCCGACCGCGGCAGCCGGTTCATGTCGACAAAGCGATCGGCGAGCGCGCGCGTTCGCAGTGGTGGGGCGGCGAGATGAAAATGATGCAGATATGAGAGCGGCACCGCGAGACGGTCGGGATCGGTGCCGGGCAGACTGGCGCACCCGAACATCAAATCGATGTTATAGTGAAAGACATAAGCCGCAATTCCGCTCCACAACAATTGCGCTGCCGCGCGCTGACGATAGGCGCTGTCGACACAGGAGCGGCCGAGCTCCAGGATTTCCCCAGGGTAGGCGGTAAGCTGGGCAATGTCGAACTCGCCTGCGGAATAGAACCCTCCGAGACGACCTGCCGCTTCGCGCCGGATCAGGCGATAGGTCCCAACGACAATCTCAGGTCCGTCGCCTCGACTGTGGTCGAGCACGAGCAAGTGGTCGCAACGCTCGTCAAAACGATCGAAATCACGGCGCATGCGCCGTGCTTCGGATGCGGCCCGCGCCCCTAAGCTCTCGTAGAAGACGCGATAGCGTAGCGCCTGAGCCGCATCGATGTCGGCGCCGTTCTCAGCCAGCCGCACCTGCAACGGGCCCGAGCGAATATCGCAAATCCGAGGCCCTGCGGCACCCGGGGCCGGGCCGCCCACAGGACCACCCGGTGCAAAAGCGGTGCCCTCCATCACAATCGGGGGCCGGGCGGCGCAAATGGCTCCGCGCAGCCGAGGGCCGACCGTGAATTTACCAGCATCAGGCGGGGCGACACCCCAGCGGACCGCAGCTGATACATCATTCGATACTGCGTCTGGCTTTGGTGCCGCGCGGAACAGCGTACAACTCGAGGCGATGACCCACGAGCTCATACCCAAGCTGATCGGCGACGGCCTCCTGCAGCTTTTCGATTTCCTCGTTGCGGAATTCGATGACCTGACCCGACTGCAGATCAATCAAATGGTCATGATGGGCGCTTGGCATTTCCTCATAGCGCGCACGTCCGTCGCCAAAATCGTGCCGCGCGAGAATATTCGCTTCTTCAAACAGTCGCACGGTCCGGTATATCGTGGCGATGCTGATGTGCGGATCGATGGCAGTGGCGCGCCGATAAACCTGCTCGACGTCCGGATGATCGGCAGATTCGGAAAGTACGCGTGCGATGACCCGGCGCTGTTCGGTCATCCTGAGCCCTTTGTCGAGGCAGAGCTGCTCCAGCCGCGAGATCATCACATCCCCGTCACGAGCCTCGGCAGGTAGAATAGCGCAAAGCTCGGCGCGCGCCTACGATCGGGGTGAGAGGATGTGCGAGAGCCCCGAGCATCACCTCGGCGAGCTCACGCGCGCGGGCGTCTCGCCCGTGTTCCGAGACCGATCTCCTTAGCCAGACGGCTGCGCTGGCGCGCATAGTTGGGCGCCACCATCGGATAGTCGGGCGCCAATCCCCAACGCTCGCGATACGCTTCGGGGCTCATGTTGTAAGCGGTTTTTAAGTGCCGCTTTAGCATCTTCAACTTTTTGCCGTCTTCGAGACAGATGATGTAATCGGCATGCACCGACTTTTTGAGGGGCACCGCCGGTTGCGGCCGTTCCGACGGCGTCGGCGGCGCCTGGCCGATATGGGCCAGCGAATGGTAAACTTGGTTGATCAGCAACGGCAAATCACCTACGGCAACTGTATTGTTGGATACGTGCGCCGAGACGATTTCGGTCGTCAGTGCCAGCAAATCGCTGTTTTGCTCAGAGTTGGACATTGCAAGAGCCCTACGCTTCACCTGATTTCTGAATATAA
>JAFAHP010000670.1 GCA_019237175.1 Alphaproteobacteria bacterium | reverse complement strand
CACTGCGCCGCGGCGCTGGTAAGGCCGCCCCTTTTCGAGTTCGCCGTGAAGACAGCGGCGGATGTCGTCCTCGTCAAACGCAAACCAGGTCACCGGGGCAAGACCGGTGCCAAAGGGAGGAAAATCGTGCAACCCTGGCGTCCGCTTTGCAGGTGGGAGAATTCGCCGATCGGCAACTCAGTGACGATCACCGCCGCCTGCTGTCAAGCACCCCCGCAAGGGTCTTCACTGCCGGTTCCGATCGGTTCGCCTCGCATGCCGCGGGCGCACCACCTTGCCGAATCGAGCGATGATGACCTTTATCGCGAAATGCCGTGACGATTGCCGAGACCGGCGGCGCTGTCAGACCCGGATCAACGCGGTACTACGCTCGTACTACACCTGATCGACCGCGCGCGCCCTTGCCGAAGCCGAACTCGACGCCCCGACGGCGCGGCCCAATCAGACTACTCGCGCCCGCCGCCAGCGGGTTGACCGCACCCGAGCCTCTGCCACCAAAATCGTCTCGACCTAGGCTAGGCTAGCACTGCTGCCTATTTTTGCGGCAAGGCGATCCGCGCCGCCGAGGGCGGGCGCGCCCACCGCTTTTCGCGCGCGCTGTTCCCCGATTTTGAAGATCGGCCGCATCAATATCTTGTGTCGGCGGCCGGCAAGTATTCGCGCGGCGTGGCAAGTAATCGTCGGCCTCGCCGGCGGGCCGAAAGTAAGGGGTCTGCGCCCGGCCGGGCGGTGACGACTTAATCGTTAACATGGCTGCTTGGTGAGAACTGCAAATATCTACCAGAATCGCCGGTTATGCGCCATTGGGCTCGCGCCACGGGTTGAGCACTGGGACACGGGCTTTGACAAAGTCGCCGATATCGCGCGAGACGACGGTCAGGCCGTAATGCAGAGCGGTTGCGGCGATGATTAGATCGGGCTGCGAATAGGTGTGCCCGGCCTTGCGCCCGTCCTCGACCAAGAGCCGCCACTTGAACATGACATCCTCGCTGACCGGCAGGGCGCGGTCCTCGAACATCGGACGCACCTTGTGCCTCAGCCAATCGTTCAGCTCGGCGCGCCGCGTGGCGTCGGCAACCTGCTCGATGGCGAAGCGGATTTCGGCAAAGGTGAGGATGCTGACGAACAGCAGGTCGAGAGACTTGGCGGCGACGAAGCCGACGACCTTCGGGTTCGGTTTGGGCCGCCGCAGCTCGGAAAGCACATTGGTGTCGAGCAGCCAGCCCGTCACAGTTTCACATCGCGGACGGGCGGCCGGTCGCGCCGGGGTTCGATATCAGTCTCTCGATATGGCGATGCTTGCAGAGCGGCAATCAGCGCCGCGCCGGTGCGGTCACCTTTGAGCCGGCGGAATTCTTCGGCCGCGACGACGACGACCTCATCGTGCCCCCGCACGGTGACGTGCTGCGGCCCGTCGCTGCGGACGCGGCGCACCAGTTCGCTGAACCGCGCCTTAGCGTCCTGAAGGGGCCAGCGACCTGGCGGGTGGTGCTTTTTGGTTCTAGTCACTTTGACTAGAATAAAACTAATGGCGGGCGTGTTTCAAGGAGCACAGGCTGCCGCTGCTCTGTCGGCCTCGGTCAACGACGGGCATCCCATTCGGCCACGATTGCATACGCATCGAGCCGTTCATCGGTTGCCGCACACCAGATGCTCATCGGCGCATCCGCAAATGATGTTGACCGCGCCGATAGCTTCCAAGCCCGGCGCAGAGCGTCAGTTCGCGCGTGCGCCAAACAACGGCCACCCCCGCCGATAAAGATCATGTGCAGACCGGCCTCCATTGGTTCGCTCCGATAGCCACTGTGTCGAAGCGCTCAAAAACGGAGGGGCGACGCTATACCTCAACACTTTGCCATCCAAAGATCAGCTTGACTTCTTTTCGTCAAGGGCAGGCGGATATCCGATCCGCCCAATACCAACCCGCTGCGCGACCGTGATTGCTCTATGGCCCTTTGATCCGTGCCTCAACCCATACTCGCCGTCTGGACCGCGCTTCCATATCCGACATAAGTGTCGCGCCGCACGTTACCCCGTGGGAGAATTCGGCGAGCGGCGGCGGCGCAAAACCCCGGGCTCGGTCTTAGACGATTTCAAACGCGGCCCATTAACGGTGACGCCGATAACCTTGCCCGCTTTAAATTCGGCTTCGGCCCGCAACCAATGGGCGACACTCGCGCCCTCCGGTCGGCCTTCGTCCTCCCAGATCACAAAGGCTCGCTCCCTGATACTGGCTTGCTCTCGCCCGTCCGTGGTCATCACGCTTTCCAATACATCAGCTGGGGTCGGTCGCGCGCCGCCTTCGCACAGTGACGTATGACTAAGCCATTGGGGCGTCTGTAATTCAGGGTTTTACGAACCAAACTATACCCAAGTAAACTCAGCGGCTTACAACTCGGCAAGCTTCGTGCCTCTGCCGGGATCTCGCCCGAT
The DNA here is from genome assembly GCA_019237175.1 of Alphaproteobacteria bacterium. Taxonomy (GTDB): domain Bacteria; phylum Pseudomonadota; class Alphaproteobacteria; order ATCC43930; family CGMCC-115725; genus AP-15. The sequence goes on along the minus strand of JAFAHP010000670.1, from coordinate 3,233 downwards.
GACTCGAATCGCAAGCTTCAAACCACCGCGCTCGAGGACCGGGAGGACCGGCACCTCCCGTCGGTTCCAGGCAGCCTAAGCCAAAAAACGATCACGACAGTCGCGGCATGAGGAGCCGTTCAATCAACTCGAGCCGGAGGCGGAGCCTCTTAAATACGACCCATACTCCGAGACCGTCTGAACGGGGTCACACCCCTTTAATTTTTCGGTCCCCCGGCGGGTTTTCGACGCGAGCGGGCGGCGGGCGAAGGCTTGGAGTAACCCGGCACCATCGGGTATCCATCACGTTTTCGACCGGTCGACCGCTCGCTCGCATAGAAGCTGACCGCCAACCGGATCGGATAGGTCTTTACGTCCTTTTAAAGCACACGAGGTCTAATGCCGCGGCGAATTGGGGGGATGCAAAACATGAAAGGATTTAGCCATGCGGCTAGCTCTGTTCGTCTCTCTAACCCTCGCTTCAAGTGTCGCCTCTTTTGCCGCTTCCGCTTGCGACACCCGCGCCGATTACAACAATAAAATCAGCGGCTTACAATCAGAATATCAAACTGCAGTTAATCAAGCAAATAGCGCGTATGTCGAGAAAACAATGTATAGCGTCAGATCTCGCGATGCGAACCTTTTCGATTGGAGCAATTCTGTTAACACCGCTTTAACTAGTTATACTCGAAATGTTCAAGAAACGTATGACAATTACATGAATAATGCTTGTCTGTGGTGGTGGTAACATAGAGTGGTGCCAAAGACTGCTTTCTGGTGCTACTGACCCGCCTGTTACCCCAAGCCACGAGTAGCGGTTGGCCCGAGTGGCACACGCGAGCGACCCGCGCGTTGCGCAACACTGCCGCAGTCTGGCGGAGCGCGCGGGCAAGACCGATGCGACAATCTTGCGGACCTTCGAGTGGTTTATGGCCGTGTGGCAGTGGCAGGGTAGCGGAAAACACATGGCGCGCCGTCGACCAAGACGACCCGCCTGAGACACCCCCAGTCGCGTCCGAGCCGTATTTCGCGCTCGGAATGCTTGGATTCAGAACTGGGTGAAGTACGGCAGGGCGGCTGCCCAAGTCGACAGATGGTAAACAGCTGATTATACCGCAAAGAAAAAGCAGGTCGGCGGCTTCGCCGACGGCAACTTCTGCGATTTGCGATAGAGCCTCGTAGAGACGAAATGGCGGAACGATTTGAAATATGCCGATCCCATGCTGTCTCGGCAATCATGCAATTGCCATAATCACAATATACCATCGGTGAGGTGTCTCGGAGCTAGTCGCCTACGCGGAAGGAGAATCTGTTTGCCGCGCTACGTGCCTGATTGAGGCTCGCTCCGAGCCCCGGCAGAACATTGCTGCGCACTCCGCCGTCTCTCCTGGAAAAGGAGCGTGGCGAATGGTCGTAAAATGTGCGGTCGCCACCTGATCTCGTCCTGATAAAACAGGTAAAACAGGTGGACGGCAGCCGGCGTCGCGTGTCGCCGGCCCGTTTCACGGCTCGGCCGCGGCCCTGATCGGGCGCGGAGCAGGTTACTCGAGAGGGCGGGCATGGCGCAGGAGACGGTTCGGCTGGCGCAATACGCGGCAGCGCTGCGGTACGAAGACCTGCCCGCCGAAATCGTGCGGCGTGCCAAGGACTGCATCGCCGATACGGTGGCGGCGATCATCTGCGGCGCTCCGCTGCCGTGGAGCCGCATCGTCATCGGCTATGCCGAGCGCACCGGGCGCGGCGGCGCATGCCATATTCTCGGCAGCGGCGGTCCGGCGGTCACCGCACCCGCGGCGGCACTTGCCAATGGCGCCTTGGCCCATGCTTTCGAGCTCGACAGCCTGACCCGGCCCGGCGCCGGGGTTCACCCTGGCGGCACCCTGCTGCCGCCGGCGCTGGCGATCGCCCAAGAGCAAGGGCTCGGCGGACGCGCCTTGATCGTCGCCTTTGTCGCCGGCTGCGAGGTCATGGTGCGGATCGGCCGCGCCACCGGTCACACCAACGAGCAGCGCGGTTTTCACGCGCCGGGCAATACCGGCCCGTTTGGCGGTGCGGTCGCCGGCGGGCATCTGTTGCGTCTCGACGCCGAGAAGATGGCGAACGCAATCGGCATCGCCGGCTCGCTGGCGTCAGGCTTGCTCGAATTCGCGCGGGCTGGCAAGGGCGGCATGGTCAAAAGGCTGCATCTGGGGCGCGCGTCGGAAGGCGGCGTGCTGGCGGCGAGCTTAGCCAATGACGGCTTTCAGGCACCCGACACGGTACTCGAAGGCCCGTTCGGCTTTCTCGCGGTGTTCTGCCGCGAATGGGATCTGGCCGCACTGACCAGGGGTCTCGGCGAAGACTGGGCGACGGACAGCATCACATTGAAACGCTATCCGTGCCACGCCAACGCCCATGCCGCGGTCAAGGCGCTCTTTGACCTGCAGGCCGAGCATCGTTTTAGCGGCGCCGAAGTCGAGATGGTCGCGATCTCGGGCAGCGAGCGCATGGGCACACTGCACAACATTCCCGAGCCCGCAGATCTGATGATGGCGCAGTACAGCGTGCCGTTTTGCGCCGCACTCACACTCTACCGCGACCCGCGCAATCCCGAATCCTTTGCCGAGGGTGCCCTCGACGATCCCGAGATCCGCGATTTGTGCCGGCGCGTTAAGCTCGAAGCCACACCGCATGCCGCCGGACACGGCGCCCCGGCGACGACCGTCACTGTCTCACTCAGAAGCGGGCGGCGGTTGTCGGCGACGGTCGCGGACGGCATGCTCGCCCCCGCCGATCTCGGCGACAAATTCCTGCGGCTGACCCGTGTCCCCCTCGGCGAAGCGCGCGCAACGGCGTTGTTCGAGCGCCTGCAGCATCTCGAAGACGAAGCGGCCCTCGACTGGCTCGACGCCGCGGGTTGAGCTGATCCTGAGGGCTTGTGAAGAAGGCCCCGCGCGGGTGCAGTTCATGTATCGCCATCCCGGCGCAGGCCGGGATCCAACCGTCCACTAGCGCCTGCGCGTCAGGAAATGGCGAGGCCTCACGCACCGATGAACCGTTCGTGCGACGGAACCATGGGCCCGGCCTTCGCCGGGGAAGCGAAGATATCAGTGGCGAAGGCGATTCTTGACACGCTCCGACATCACAAATTGCGGCGGTTCTCGGCCGATTCGCCCGAACCGCGTGTCACGGCGCCCGCAAACCCGCGGTTTCTAACGAGTGGCGGTTTCATTTGTAGGGTAGGGCGGGACAGTCGGAGCGGGGATGGCCGAGAC
>JAFAHP010000599.1 GCA_019237175.1 Alphaproteobacteria bacterium | reverse complement strand
GGTTCGATGATCTCGGTCAGAACCGCCCTCAATCCGGCGAAGCTGTCGGCTTCATCACCGGATGATGGCCGGCTGTAGCCGGCGACCAGGATCGCTGCTAAGCGACGCCGGACACGGTCTCTCGAATCCCCGGACACGATCGTCCCTAATCCGTCCAAATTGCGGCAACGATACGCTGCTGCCTGCGGCTTCGATGTGAAATCCCTCACTTCGATCAGCAATTTTTTAATGTAGCAGACTGATGCGCGTCCGAAAAACCGCCAATTTTCAGGAGAGACGGCCTGGAAGCCAGAGCATATTTCAACTAGTCCGCGGCACCCCAACGCGTCATGGCCGCCCCCGGGCCACGCTAGCCACGGCCCGTCGGGCGAAAACCCGGGGGTGTTCCGGCCATCCACGTGGATCCCCGGGACAGGCCCGGGATGACGAGGTGAAAGAGGTGCACGAAACTGGGTGGAGATTGTGCTCGTCAGCTCTGTCAGTCGGGAATGTGCACGGTGCGCAACAGCTCGAGATCGGGCAGAAGCCGTGCCGCGTCGGCAAACCGAATCCGCCGCAGCGACCGGAGATGAAACCCGGGGGCGGCGCGCGCAAGCTGGCTCACCGCCTGTGCCGTTTGATCGGCTTGCCCCAGGCGCGCACAGCAAAGCGCCAAAGCGCAATAAGAGAGGGCGAAGTTCCGATTACCCTCGATGGCGCGGTGCGCATGGGTGAGCGCCTCCTCGACCCGACCGGCCAGCAGGTGGGCCAGAGCAGAGGCCAAGGCGGCATGATAGCCGAGCGGCTCGAAGGGACTTAGGCGCAAAGCCCTTTCGGCGCGCTCGATAGCCTCGTCATAAGCCCCGCAAAGACATCGGGTCAGCGCGTCGAACCCGAGGACGATGGCGGCAGTCGGGTTCAGCAATGAGGCGCGATCGACCGCTGCCAGCGCCGCATCGTGATCCCGCGTCAAAATAGCGCACACGACGCCGGCAATCGCCAACGCAAGCGGGACATCGGCGCCGTTGGCAATCGCCAAGTGCGCCAATCGCTGGGCCTCGTGCCGGTCGTGCTCCGTCGCCTGCGGCCAGTCCATCAGATGGCGTTGCTGATAACACCACGCGGTAACGGCGTTGGCGGTCGCGTAGTCGGCATCCACCGCCAACGCTATCGACAGCAGACGGAGGGCTTCCGCACAGTCGTCGGCGGTTTCGGCGAAGGCAAGAGGCAAGGCGCAGCGCGTCAGCTCATAGACGCTGCGCTCGGCTTCGGGCTTTTGCTGCGCCCGCTTGATCTCGGCGACGCGCAGGACCGGCTCCACCGCGCCGATGACATGCTCGGTGATCTTGTCCTGCAGATCGAACGAGTCTTCGAGGGTTCCGTCAAACCGGTCTGCCCACAGATGCTGCCCACTCTCGCCATCGACAAGCTGGCAAGAGATGCGCACACGATTGCCTGATTTGCGCAGGCTGCCTTCGACCACGTAACGGACCGCGAGCTCGCGGGCGATCTGCTTGGAATCTGCCGGCTTGCCTTTGTAGCTGAAGCTCGTGTTGCGGGCGACGACCGAGAACCAGCGCGCCCGGGCCAATTCGGTAATCAAATCCTCGGCAACGCTGTCCAGAAAGAACGCAGCCTCGTCTCCGCCACCGAGGTTCTGGAACGGTAGAACGACGAGGCTCGGCCTTTCCCCCTGGCGGACGGGTCCGCCGCGGGTCCGCTGCGGCGCCCGATCGAGCCCGATACGGAACACGCGAACCCGGCGTGAAATGCCGGCGACTTCGTGCTCCCCGAGGTCTCCGAAAGTAATCGGCAGGCGGTCGCGCACCTGATCACGCACGGCGCGGCTGACGTTGATGCCCCCCGGCTCGGCCAGACTCTCAAGTCGCGAAGCAACCGTGACACCATCGCCATAAATGATGTCGCCGTCAGAAATCACATCGCCGAGGTTTATCCCGACGCGAAACTGGATTTGTCGGTCGACCGGCACCGCCTCGACGTAGCGCGGCATACCCTGCTGGATTTCGATCGCGCACTGGACCGCGGCGACAACACTGCCAAACTCGACAAGCAGTCCGTCGCCCATGGTTCGCACGATGCGGCCGTGATGCGCCTCGATCCTGGCGTCGACCAGTTCGCGGCGAACCAGGTTGAGCGCAGCCAACGTGCCTTCCTCGTCCATCCCCATCAACCGGGAATAGCCGACGACGTCCGTGCACAGGACGACGGCAAATCTGTGCGCTATTCGGATACTTTCGTTCACAGCGTTTGTTTGGTTCGCTCCGCTCTCTCAATCCCCGACGCGATGCCGCGTTAGCGTAGCCGAGGAAAAGCATGCATCAAAGAGCTAAAGCGAAGCGCTCTCGTGCGTGACACAACCGGGTCGCAGATTCTCTCTGGTCAGTTTGCCGCA
>JAFAHP010000593.1 GCA_019237175.1 Alphaproteobacteria bacterium | reverse complement strand
TGCGCATCGACCAGACCTGCGGTGTCCACTTCCATCAGCCTCTCCTCGATCTGACTTATTGCGAGCCCCGGTTACGGCCGGTTGCCGTGTGGGCCTCGTTGATTCCCAATCGGCAAACAGTGAGATCCCGATATTACGGCATTATTTCAGCACTCGCAAAAAGGGTTGCGATCGTAGCCTGTCGGCGCAGCGCCTGACGACGCGCTCCGTCAACCCGATAGCCCAGTCCAGCTTTCCGCTGCCATCAGCTGGGCCCAGCGCCCGTAGAACTGCCGATGATTGCTTTCGCTCATGCGGAAGTCGCTGGCCCAGGCGTTGAGGTCCTCGCGGAAGCGCTCGTGCCCGAGGCCCATTTGCGTGTTCGTCGTCATCCGCCGCGAAGCGAAACCACGACAGGTCCGGGTGCATTCCTGCCAGTTGTCCATGTCGTCCTGCTCGAAGGTGCCGGACGGGCTGAACCCCCGCACCCCGGTCAGGCGCAGCATCTCCTTGATGTGGGATGGCGCCGCCTTGTCGACATAGACCCAGGACCACGTCTCGGTCTTGTCGGGGCCGCGCGGGTGCCACACGCGGAAGGTGCGCGAGGTGGCGCGCAGCATCGAGAAATTCGGGAACAGCGTGCCGACGACCGGGTTGACCCGACCCGAGCGAAACCCAAGCCGTTTGTCGACCTCGGGACGAATTTGACGCTCGTACTCAAGAATCTCGGGTATCGGAGGGTCGGCCACGTCGTTTGCTCCAAAGCAGAGCAGAACGTGGCCGTTACCGGGAGAGACCTGGGTCCCGCCGGTCTCCGGTTTGGTCGACGCGCCGGAGGCGAAGTCAGTCCGGATGGCCGAGAGATGGCTCCACGGTACGTGGTAGCCATCGCCGCCAAAGTTTTCGGCCGGGAATTTCCAATTGCACGGCATGATCCATTTATGCATGCCGCCGACGACTTCGACGCCGCCTTCGCGGCGGTCGAAAAACGCATCCAGATACCAGGTCATCTCACCGAGATATTCGCGCAGCGGCGGTGCGGCAGGATCGAAGGTGGCGAAAAACAGCCCTTTGTAATTATCGAGCTGAGCCACCGGCTGGAGGCCCCAGCTGTCGCGATCCAATTCGCCAAAATAGGCTTCCTTGAGCCACGGCACGCCGGTCAGCCGCCCGTCATTGCGGTAGGTCCAGCCGTGATAGGCGCAGGTAAAGCTCGCGGCGTTGCCGGTATCGGCGCGACACAACCGATTGCCGCGATGGCGGCAAACATTGAGAAAGGCGCGCACCGTTCCCATTGTGTCGCGCACCACCAGCACCGGATCCTCGCCCATCCAGGTCGTGAAGAAATCGCCGGGCTGCGGGATCTGGCTTTCATGACACAGAAAGAGCCAGCAGCGGGCAAAGATCCGCTCCTGCTCCTGTTCGTAGATCTCGGGTTCGATAAAAATGCGCCGCCCGACGAGACCGCGATCGGCATCGACCAGGCCGGAAATATCTGTTGCCATGTGAGCCTCCTTTTAATGATATCGGCCACGCTGGCGATCGGCCGCGGCCTCCTCGCTGCCCCTCGCCCTCCTCCCCGCCCCCGGGCTACGCGCGTGACGGCCCGTCGGTGCTAAACCCGTGGGTGATCCGGGGATCCGCGGGTCCCTCCCTCTCCCCGCAGGCGGGGAGAGGGTTGGGGTGAGGGGCCTTTTCCGTTTCCGACGTCCGCCCAGCTTTCTGCTGCCATCAGCTGCGCCCAGCGCCGGTAAAAGCCGCGAGTGTTGAGTTCGCTGTACCGGTAGTCGCTGACCCAAGCGCCGAGTTCCGCGTCGAAGCGCTCATGCCCGAGCCCCATCGCGTAGTTCAGCACGTGGCGGCGCGCGACGGCACCACGACCGGTTTGGGTGCAGCCCTGCCAATTGTCCATGTCGTCCTGCTCGAAGGTTCCGGACGGCCCGAACACCCGCGCCCCGGCGAGCCGGATCGCCTTCTTGACCTCGGAGGGTGCTGCCTTGTCGGCAAACACCCAGGCCCAGACCTCGGTCTTTTCCGGGCCGCGCGGATGCCAGACGCGAAAGGTGCGTGAGGTTGGCCGCAGCATCGAGAAATTCGGGAAGACCGTGCCGACGATTGGCTTCACCCGTTTGAGCCGTGGCCCCAGACGCGCAGCGACCTCGGGTAGGATCGCCTTCTCGTATTCGAGGATCACCCGCACCGGCGGATCGGCGAGCGTATCGGGGCCGACGCAGGCCAAGCAATGGCCGTTGCCGGGCGACACGATCGTTCCCAGCGGGTCAGGGACGACGCGAAAATCGCCGCCCGAACCGGTCTGGACCGCCGAGAGATGGCTCCATGAGACGTGATAGCCGTCCCCGCCAAAATTCTCGGCTGGCAGTTTCCAATTGCACGGCATGATCCACTTGTGCATGCCACCGATCACCTCGATGCCGCCTTCGCGGCGGTCGAAGAACGTATCGAGGTACCAGGCCATTTCACCCAGATAGTCGCGCAGCGGCGGCGCTTCTTTATCGAAGGTCGCGAACCAGAGCCCCTTGTAGTTATCGAGCTGGGCGACCGGCGTCAGCCCCCAGCGCTCGCGGTCCAGTTCGCCGTGATAGGCTTCCTTGAGGTAGGGGACGCCGGTCAGCCGTCCGTCGTTGCGGTAGGTCCAGCCGTGATAGGCGCAAGTGAAGCTCGAGGCGTTGCCAAACTCGGCGCGGCACAGCCGGTTGCCGCGATGGCGGCAGACGTTCAGAAAGGCGCGCACGGTTCCTGCTGTGTCGCGCACCACCAGAACCGGGTCCTCCCCCATGTAGGTGGTAAAGAAATCACCGGGTTGCGGTATCTGGCTGTCATGGCACAAAAACAACCAGCAGCGCGCAAAGATTTGCTTCAGTTCCTCTTCGTAAATCTCCTGCTCGATAAAGATACGACGGCTGACAAGCCCACTCTCGCTGTCGACCAGTTCGTGCATGTCGTCGTTCATCGGCCGCCTCCTTGGTCCGCGCGCGGCCGAGGCACGCGCAGCATGCTACCGGCGTCGACGGTCAAGATCGTCCCGGTGATGCCGCGGGCATCCCTGCGTGATGACAGGAACAGATAAGCGCCGGCCAAATCGGCCGGCTCCAGCGCCATGCGCAGTGGATTGCCGGTGCGCAGCCGATCGGCCATGCCGGGGGCAGCAAATTGCGAACGGTCGTCGTTGCCGAGCGACTGCAGTCCGCGCAGATCGGTCATCGTGCCGCCAGGCGCGACGCCATTGACACGTATGTCGGGGGCCAGTTCAACCGCCAGTTCGCGGATCAGGCCAACGACCGCATGTTTCGAGGCGGTGTAGAGAGCGCCGCCGCCGCCCGAGTTGAGCCCGGCAACCGAAGCGGTGAAAACCATCGAGCCCGAGGTCTTTCTGAGCTCCGGCAACGCAGCGCGGGCACCGTAGATAACGCCCTTTACATTGACCCCGAACAGTTCGTCATAGGCGCGGCCGAGCTGCTCTTCCGGCATTTCGGCGACCGAGGCATAGACGTCGAAGACCCCGGCATTGCCGACGAAGGCATCGAGCCGACCAAAGGCGCGCACGGTTTCAGCGACGGCGCGCTTATTATCGCCAAGCTGCGCGACATCGCCGGGTATGCCGACGATCTTGTCGCCGAACTCGCCCCGCAATTCCTCGCTGCGCGAAGCGATCCGCTCCATGACCCCCACTCGTGCGCCCTCTTCGATGAAGCGCGCCACGACCGCCCGGCCAATGCCCGAGCCGCCGCCCGTAATTAACGCGACCTGACCGTCGAGCCAGCCCATCGCACGCCCTCCCTGGTGCCGCGAATGGCGCTTACATTAACTCACAGGGATCTTAAATCCGAGACGCCGCAGCGGCGTCGCCGCAGATTTTTCGCTTCCCTCGCATGCGCTGCATTTGCGTCGATCGTGCCGTTTTCAAACAATCGTGCTTTTTTGGGGCAGAGCACAAAGATCGGCGGTTCGATCGGGCGGAATAGGCAGGTGCTGGGTTTCGCTTTACCGGACTACGGGGTGGCTTCGATCTCTTGCAGCAGCTTGCGCAGCTCCATCACCAAATCGGGCTCGCGCCCGCCCGCGAGAGGTGGCGCCGGTTCGCTATCGTCGCCGCCCGCGGCGGGCTTCTCCCGCGCACGCTGCAGGATCGCGGTCAGGGACACGACGGCGTCGCGCAACTCCGTTATCGCGGTGACGTCGGCAGCGGCGCTTTGCGCCAAGCTATGCTGGCGCAGCTCGGTCGCACGAAATGCTGCCTCCAAGGCTTCGATCGACGACCTCGTGGTCGTCGCAAGCCCGTCGGTCGTCGTCGACAGGCGCTCGGTCGCCTCGCAGAGGGCACGGTGCCCCTGCTCAAGAATGCTGCCAAGCCGCTCAGGAATCTCCGATGCAGCGGCAGACATCGGAACATCGCGCAGCGGATTGGCGGGCACATTCATGGTGAGAAGTTCGGCGGTGCGGCGCAACAGTCCCGTCTCGGCGGGCTCGGCCGGCAGACGTGAGATCATCTCGATCAGCGGCTCGGCAGCAACATCGACCGCAATCCGGGCGAGAATCGCGAGCAGCAGCAATCCAGCGACGGCGAGCGCGGCGGGCACGGTCGGTATCGGCTCGGGCGCGAACGGCACCGGTCCGTAGGGTTGGGCGGCTCCGAGCACGACACCGGCCGCCAGCACGATCAGCGCACTGAAAAAATGCGTGCGCGCCGCGCCGATGTAATAGAGCTGCGCGACCTCGCGCCTCGCGTCGCGCGGATCAAACCGCCCCTGGAGGACGAGGGTGCCGTCCTCCGCAGTGGGCCAAGGCTGTACCGCAACCGGCGGCGGCATCAGCCGGCGAAACCTGGCTCTTCCAAAAGCTGCGGTCCAATCCGCCCGCGCGGGACCGCCATCGGGTGGGACGCGGGCGAGGTACCGGCGCATTCGCAACGCCCCTCCGATCAGATCGGCCGAGGTTAAAAGAATGGCACACAGCGCGTAGGCGGCAAGCGCCGTGACCGCCAATGTCGGGAGCAGCGTCAAACCGGCGGGCAATAGGGCTGCGCGCGGCAATAAACTGAGCTCGGGCTCGACCACCGCCGCCGCGGCAAGAAGCGCGGCGACCGTGCTCAATAACACGATGATCCAAGGTCGCATTGCGAATCCCAAATTTTGCGAAGCCCGAACCCGATCTGATCCGCCGCGGTTTCACAGCTCCCCTGCCTAACCCTCCCCGCTTGCGGATGAGGGAATGGAGGGGGTTGCCGGGTTGTCGACCCATTCCCGCCCTCCGCGCAGCCGCCGTACACGCGGACGGCGAAAATCTGCTTACCGGATTATCACAAGCCCGCAACAATAAACCGTAAACGCTTGTCCTGAACTCGATTTAGCGGACTCGACCGCGCTGGCCGGGTCGGGAGCGGCGATCGCTAGGGGTGAATAACGGTCTCAATACGGCTGATGACAAAGGCTTCGTGGCGCTCGATAAAGTCGGCAACGACCTCAACAAATGCCTCGGGACGATCGGTGCTGATCGCATGCCCGGCGTCATACACGAACACCAGATTGCAGTTGGGCATAAGCTCCTTGTAAAAATGGCCCATATTGGGAGGTATCACCCGGTCGAGCGTGCCGAACAGGACCAAGGTCGGGATCACGAGGCCGGGGAGCAGCGCTTCGAGATCGGTGTCACGGTCGGGCCCGCGCAGCCGCGCCACAAGGCGTGCTTGCTTCGCCCGCACTGCCGGGTCGGGTGCTTGCGGCAGCACCACCCGCTCGGGATGCGCGTAGAGCCGGCGCGCCATTTCTTCAGGTGATCCGGCGGGCGGCTCGCTGCCCTCTGGCCGAATCGCGGCCGGCGCTTCGAGCACCACCGTCTGCACCCGCTCCGGTTGCTGTGCCGCGAGCCACAGCGCAGTTTTGCCGCCGAACGACGTACCCATCAGATTAAACGCATCGAGGCCGAGCGCACCGGCTGCTTTCGCCATCGTCAGGGCGAGCTCCGGCATGTCGCGCGTCCGGTCGTTTTCGGAGGAGGTTCCAAACCCCGGCATTTCAAAGGCGATAACCCGGAACTGGCGGCTCAACAAATCGTGGCTCGGGGTCAGCCTCAAACCGCCGGCGCCATGCAGATGCACCAATGCCGGCCCCTCCCCCGCCGACATATAGCGAATGCGAAAGCCGTCCGCCTCGACATGGCCTTCGGTAAACGCCGCGCCCGGCGCCGTTTCCTGTTTTTGCTGCACCACGCCCGAGTTCCTTTGCCTGATCGTCAGCATTGTTTAGCCGGCATTGTCAGGCGCGGGAAGAGCCAATTGATATGGCCCCTCGCCCTCCCCGGGCCTGACCCGGGGATCCGGGAGAGGGTCGGGGTGAGGGGCGGGTTCGCCACCGCACAGCGTCCGGGGGTCGGCGCGGCTTGCCCCTCACATGGAGCCGCTGCGCGCCTCCGACTTCTCAGCGCCGGCGGGGCGAGGTGCTTCGCGGGTGTTTTCGCCTCTGGTTTAGTTCAGCCCATAAAAGCCCATGGCGCCGCCGGCCATGACGCCATGCTTGGTCTCCGCCGACAGCCCTTCCAGGCGGTCCATGATCATCTTGGGCGCGCCGGGGAAGAAACCGTCGGGGTGCGGGTAATCGGTCGCCCACAGGATCTTGTTCGGGCCGATATAGTCGGCCAAGACCTTGATGCTGCCCTCGACCGGTTCGAACGAGA
>JAFAHP010000545.1 GCA_019237175.1 Alphaproteobacteria bacterium | reverse complement strand
CCTCATGCGCCTCCGGATAGCCGAAATAAATGAGCACGCCGTCGCCCATATACCTGGCGACAAAACCGCCGAAGCGGGCGACGGTGTCGGCGACGCAGCGATGATAGGCGCCGGCGATCTCCCGTAGATCCTCGGGATCGAAGCGGGTCGACAGCGGCGTCGAGCCCACCAGATCGCAAAACATGATGGTCAGCTGCCGCCGCTCGGCCTCGGCGGCGGCGTTCGCAGGGGACGCAGCCGGCGCGTCCTCCGCCGCGGCACGCCCGGCACCGGTCGCAAGATCAGCGATCGCTTTCAGCAGCAGCCGGCGATGGCCGATCGCGGCGACGCCAAGTTCTTTCAGATCGTCAGCCGTCAGCTCCGGCAGGACGCGCAGGTCGATCTCGTTCTCGCGGAAAGCCTGCTGGTATCGCTCCAGCCCTAGCCCCCGCAACCAGTCGGCAATGTCCACGGCGTCTCCCTCCCGCCGCCAGCTTATCCGACAGTGACCCGAAGGGGGTAGATCAGTGGGTACGGCTGATCCTGATCCGCTGATCCGTTAAATCGGCGCAAGGTCCGGAATGGAGCATGACGAGCGGTTCCCGCCGCCGAGGCTGAGTGACGTGGGTGGGTTTAGAAAGGAGACGGTCGCCGGAATGCGCCCGCTACGGGCGAGATGCGCCGTTAGCGGTCTTCCCTGTGGTTGGGATTGCGACTGCGATGACCGACGGCGCGGTTAATTCGAGGCACTCTTTTCAAAGCCGTCCATGCTCCAATCCTCGCTGCCGACACCCTGATGGACAAAAAACAGGCCGTCCGGGTCGTACCGGCGCTTGACGGCCAGCAGCCGCTGGTAGTTCGCGCCCCAGTAGGAACGCTGCCAATCTTTCTCGAAGAAATTGCTCTCCGAGACATAGGAGGCCGCCACCGGCACGAACCTGCGCAGCTCGCCCATAGCGTTGCCGACCATCGCCGCCTCGGCGTGCGCGTCGACGAGGTCCGGCGCGTAGCCGGGGATACCGAGATAGGCGGGCGGGCCCAAGCTGCCGACGAGCGCCAGGCCAAAGGCGGTGAGCACGGCCGGATTGGTCGCCGTGTCGCGCGACGCGGCGATCGCGTCTTCCGGCGCGCCGGCCAATCCTTTATCGAATTGTATCTCAAAACTCCAATGTCGGGTCGCGGCGAACAGCCCGTCGGCAAGCCGCTGTCGCTGTGCCACCTCGAGCAAAGCTGCCGGCAGCCACAGCGTTTCAAAGGCGCGCCAGAACGCGCCGATCATATCGTGGTCGCCGGCCCACGAAAAATCGCCGGAAGGCGCGCCCGGCCGTGGGTCGCTAATCATCGAGGCGGAGGCGTATTCCTTACGAAAGGCGGCGGCCCACCACTTGCGCGCCGGCATATCCGCGATCACCGGCTTGCCGGTCAACCGGTAGTCTTGGGGCGATGTCGCGATCCAATCGAGAAATGGCTGCCAGACCGCCTGCGCGGCCGGCTTGTCGAGCCCGCACGACACCATCTCGATCGCCAAGGCATCGTTGCGTTGCAAGAAGACGCGCCCGCCCCAATGCGGGTTGCACAGCCGCTCCGCATAAAACGCGATGAATTTCCGGATCAGCTCGCGAAACGCCGGACCGGACATCGCCTTGATGTTCAGAATCGCAGCCCCCGCCTGCTCCGCCAGCCCATGCGTCTTGAGCGTCAGCCGGGTGACGACGCCAAAGCTGCCCCCGCCGCCGCCTTTGAGCGCCCAGAACAGGTCGGCGTTCGTACAAGCATTGGCGGTGCGCACCGCGCCGTCCGCCGTCACAACCTCGGCTTCGAGCAGAGATGCCGCGGCGGTGCCGTAACTCTTTGAAAAGCTGCTGAACCCGCCGCTCTGGATCAGCCCGGCGACGCCAACCGTTGTAGCGCTGCCGCCCTGGACATAGCGCCCCGCTTTGGTCGTCACCGCGTCGTAGACGTGCAGCCAGATCGCCCCAGCGCCAACCGACACGGCCGGCTGTGGCGGCGTGTTGCAGCCCTGCGGGACGAACGCCTCATGCAGCGTGATGTCGTCCATCGCCCGCGTCCAGACCAGCAACGAATCGGCTGCGTTCGACGTGCCGAGAAGGCTGTGCCCGCCGCCTTTGACGACGAGACGCAGATTGTGTTCGCGCGCGAAGTTGACCGCCGCAGCGACATCGGCGGCGGTCTTGGCGGCGACTGCAAAGACGCTCGGCGCCGACATCCAGGCGTCGGCCCAACCGCTGATCTGCGTCGCCCAAGGTTGTTCGCCGATGAAGAACGGGTTGCGCAAATTGCGCAGCAGCTCCGAACACGCCGATGTGTCCGGATTGCCCGCGCAGGCGGCGAGTGGCGACTCGACGTTAATCAGCCGCCCGCCGACTGCCTCTTTCAGTCGGTTCCACTCCGCTGTGCCAGGCCAATCGGGATCGCCGGGACGCACCCGACACTTTGCCGCATCGGCGAGGGCGCTCGCGGGATTTGCGGACGATTTCGTCGGAGGCAGCCCAGTCGAGAGCAGAGGGCTCGCCGCCACCAGCCTGAGTAGCGTTCTCCTGTTCATTCTCAGCATCCCCTTGGGTACAAAGGAGGGGCGCATGGGAGCGCCGCCCGTGATAGTCTGCGACGACAACTCGCACGCATCCTTTGCATCGGGCTCCCCGCATGGCCGCCAACAGGGCTGATCAAGTGGCACCGCACCCGTCTGTCCATGGTTCGTGGTACGAGCGGTGGAGCCTGCGGGACAGGGTGTCGAGTGGGCCGATCAACGGTCTGGCAGGGGGCCAGCCTTGTGCGGAGGACGATCACACTTGGGAACGCGCGACCTACATGGTTGTCGGGAGTGCGGTTGTCGCAAGTTGTGTTGTCGGCACGTTTTCCACCGCCCATGACATTTCATGGCGGTTGTTCAGCTCCGGCAATTTGTGGGAACCGGCGATTTGGTATGCGACCAGCGGGGTCCTGGTCTTGGCGCTGCTTCCAGTTGCCCGCTATGCGGCGGTTACCGTTCATGTCGGTCTTCGCCATCGGCTCGGATTGGCGGTAATCGTCGCCGCGCTCTGCGCGGTCTATGCGACGCTGCACATCGGAGGGATGTTTATCCTGCGTGAATGGGCGTACGGCGCGATCGGGGGACATTGGCCTGCGGCTGTGGCGCGAGATTCGGTCCTTTACGAGCTGCGCAAAGACGTGCTGAGCTTCGCGTCTCTTACGGCGATGTTTTGGCTTGCCTGGCGGCCGCCGCCAGCGCCCTCGAGTGGACGACCCGTCGTTTCCTCGGGTTTCTGGCTGCGCGATGGACGCAAAAGCGTCATGATCGATCCACGCGAAGTCGTGCTGGTCACGTCTGCCGGGAATTACGTCGAATACCTGCTGACAGGGTCACGTCGGCACCTGATCCGCTCTACCCTGCACGCCGAGGAACAACGGCTGTCGCATTTCGGCGTGGCGCGAGTGCACCGCACTCGCCTGGTAAATATCGGCCGGGTTGTTGGATTAGTGGCCCGGCCCACCGGAGACTTTGAGTTGCAGCTCGATACCGGTGAGTTGGTGGCAGGAAGTCGCCGGTATAAGACGGCTGTCGCCGCGATCGGAAAGACCCAGACCTAGTCTCTTATACCTTCCGACGCCCAAGCCCAACGGTCGATGTCGGATTCGAAAGCGGTCGGTCGCTGCCGATATTCACGACGGAGACTTGTGAGGCAGGCTCTCAGGCAAAGAGCGCCCGAGCGAGGAACGGCAGGCTTTCGTCCATCCGGTAGTCAACCCCGGTATGGTTGTCGGGGAACTCCTCGTAGCGATGGGCAACACCTAGTTCGTTCAGCCGCCGTACAAGCCTGCGGGCGCCGTAGAGCAGGTTGAACTGATCTCTCTCGCCGCAGTCTATGTAGAGCGCTTTCAGTCTGCGGAGGTTGTCAGCCTGGGTCTCGACCGCGACCACCGGGTCCTGGCGCGACCAATGCGCCCAGCGCTCCTCGATGATCTCGCAGGTATCGAACGTCACCGGCAGACGGATGCCGAGAAACTGTGTCGGATCGGGATCGTAGCTCGCCGCCATCGCCAGCGCGTTGATCACCTTGCCGGCACCGTCCGTGTGCTTCTTAGCTGCCTCGAGCTGCCGCCACCAGCGCTCGATGGAATTCTCGGCACCAGCGAGAGCCCGGAGCACTGCGGGCATGTCGGGCAGATAGCACAACTCGAAGCCCATATCGCCCGAATAACAGGCCGCGGCCGACCAGACGTCCGAGTGGCGCAGTGCGTGAGTGATCGCGCCGTAACCGCCGGAGCTCTTGCCGAACACACCGCGGCGGCCGGCACCCCCACATCTGAAGCGCTGCTCGATAGCCGGCAGCATCTCGTCCAGCAGAAAGTCCTCCCAGGCGCCCATCGACGCCGAATTTATGTATTGGTTGCCGCCGAGCCGGGTGAAGCAGTCGGGAAATGCGACGACCACCGGCGGCATGATCTGCTCACCAATCAGCCGGTCGAGTCGTTCCGGCAGGTTCTCGCGGAAGCCGCTCCAATTCGTATGGGACAGGCCGCTGCCCGTAAATCCGACAAGATCGACGAGCAGCGGCAGGCCTTCGCCCTCCTGCCCGGCCGGAACGTAGACATCGACCACCCGGGCCGTTGGATCGCCCAGCATATTGCCGCCGAGGACGTGGCTCTCGATGGTGAGGCGGTAAACGGACCCCGTCGATCCAAAGAACCTGCGCATGTGTGCTGCCTTTGCTCGCCGCCGGTATTCACGCCCAGTACCACGTTGCACCCGAATGTCGAAACCACATCACGCTGCCGGTAACGTCGTCCCTGAGAAAGGAAACTGTCGGGAGATCCGGCGGCTGCCCCGCATATCTTTCGTTTCGTTGTTCCTGCTCAAGAGGTAATCCAATTGCGTACATGCGGTAATTATCGTCATCCCGGCGCAAGGCCGGGATCCAAAGGGCCGCCACACCGCACTTCAGGGGGAGCCAAGGGCGGCACGACCACTCGTCACTCTAGGAGCTTGCAGCACGATAGATCCCGGCCTGCGCCGGGATGACGCGGCGAATGTCACCACCATTGTTTAGCGCCGGGAGTGCGAAGACCAATTGGATTACATCCACTCATGCGGGAGCCCAGGGATGTCACTCACTTGCCTGCGCCCCCGCTTTTCTCGAGAGTGTAATCCAATTCCCAATGTGTAAGCGCCGTGCCCTTTTGTCCGTCGTTCCCGCGAACGCGGGAACCTAGGGATTTCAGTCGCTTGCCTCTGGGTCCCCGCTTGCGCGGGGACGACGAATTTGTTTGTCCAGTGGATTTCCTGACAACCTCTTTTCGCGACGGCACGAGGCTCGCGCGGATAAAAAAGCCGCCCGGCGCGAGGCCGGACGGTCTTCGGGTTTTTGGATCGTCATCGCCAGTGGTGGTAATAACGGTGATGGTGCGGGCCAAAAGCGCCGCCGATGTAAAAGCCGCCAGGATAATATCCATAGGCGGGATAGCCGTAATAACCGTAAGGGTAGTACGGCGCCGGCGCATAATAGCCCACACCTGGAAATGGTATACCGATACCGACATAGACTCTTGCTTGGGCGGGTGTCGACGGTAAGGTCATGGCACCGAGGCCCACGATGGCAATCAAGAGCACGGCAAGATGCCTGAGCCATGAGTTCCTGGTTAGAACGGACACGATCGTCCTCCACATTTGCTCCGAGCCGCTGGGCTCGCTGATGTTACTTATATGGTGAGGCCGATATTTTTATCCCCAGCTCTGTCCATTTCCTGATGGCGGCTTTGCGCATCAAGCATGAGTTCTATGACCGGCGCTCGATCCCGTCTCTGGTCATGATCAAACCGAGCCCCGGATGAACCCGGGGAACGGATCAGGCCTGCTTAAGCGATTAAATTACGCCGCCGCGGGCTGGGTCAGTTCGAGGCCGCGCTGTGCGACGGCGGCAGTGGCGGTCGCGGGCTCCGCTTCGCCGGCGACCTGCACGGTCGGGAAGGCAAATTTGATGCCGTTCTCGTCGAAGGCCTTCTTGATCATCGCATAGGCCTTGCGGCGGATCACGAACTGCTCGCCCGGCACCGTCATCATCTTCGCCCGGATCGTCACCGCGTAATCGCCGAGCTCATCCACCCCTTGCATCTTCAAGGGCTCGAGGATCAGCGGCGCGAACTCGGGATCCTGCTGCAACTCGAGCCCGATCTGCTTGATCAGCTTTCGCGCCTTTTCGAGGTCGCTGTCATAGGTGACACCGATCGCGATCTTGTCGATGACCCAGTCGCGGCTCATGTTCTCGACAGCGCCCAACAGGTTGAACGGCACGGTGAAGACCGGACCGCGGTGGTGCCGCAGCCTGACCGAACGGATGCTGAAGCCTTCGACGGTGCCTTTGTAGCGGCCGGCCTGGATGTATTCGCCGACCCGGAAGGCGTCGTCCATCAGATAGAACATGCCGGCGATGACGTCGCGGGCAAAGGTCTGCGCGCCGAACCCGATTGCGATACCGATGATGCCTGCACCGGCAACGAGCGGACCGATCTGAACCCCCAAAGCCGATAGCGCCATCATCGCGCCGATGGCGACGACGGCGACGAACAGGATATTGCGAAAAATTGGCAACAAGGTGCGCAAGCGCGCGCGCCGCCGCGCTTCGTCGGTGTTCGCCTGACCAGTGTCGGCGGCCTCGGCGAGCTTGCGGTCGATCGCTGTTTTCGAGGCCTGCCATAGAAAGTCGGCGATCAGCACGATAACGACGGCGCTCAGGACGCCGTCGGTCGCGCGGCCGATCCATGTCTCCTGGTCGTGAAAGTGGGCGAGATCGATGCCCCAACCCCACGCCAGCACCGCGATCGCACCGATGATCAACACCGCTCGAATACCGCGCTCGATGCACACTGCGAGCACGCTCGGCGGGCCGTCAGCGGCCTGCGGCGAACCAGGGGGGCGAAGCAGATTGTCGATCGCGCGCCGGGCGAGGCTTATCGCGAGCGGCAGAGCCATGACGACCAGCACGAGCCAGAAGCTCGCCATCGCATGGATTACCCAGAACACCCACAACAGCACGATGCCGACCGACAGCGCCGTGTTGGCCGTACCCCGCCCAAAGCGGCGCGCTACCGGCGACGGCACTTCGCCGTCCGCGTGGATCGCCGCCGGCCGGCGCCAAACCGCATCAAGCGCGATCGCGACGAGAACGAGCCCGAGGCCATAGGCAACCAGCTGGCGCGCCTCCAACGTGTAGCCGAGAGGGACCCCGAACCCGACTATCACCCAACCGAAGGCAAACCAGCCGACAAACCAAACGAGCCGCCGCCGTCAGAAACGAGCGGCCTCCGTATCCATCGGAATGATGCGGAACCGCTCGTTGTACGGCGCCAGCAGGAAGCGGCCGACGACGTTCGCGATCCGCACGACGAGAAAAGCGATGAGCAGGCCAAACAATCCCTCGCGCAGCAGCGGCGGCCAATCGCGTGCGAGGAAGGGGCCGATGCTGCCGAGAGCAAACGCCACCACCAGACCGACCGCAAACGCGAAACGCAGAGCGACGATATGCAGGCGCTCCTTCACCGTTTCCGAAGGGAGCGAATCG
>JAFAHP010000160.1 GCA_019237175.1 Alphaproteobacteria bacterium | reverse complement strand
CCTGAAACGGCCTGCCGATATCGCCCTGCGGGCGCTCGGCCGCCATCAGCGGCAGCATCGTGATCAAGTCAAGGGTGTCAGCCGATTTCATGCCGAGAACCGGAAACAGATCGTCACACGGTATATAGGATCGCCAAGCCGTTCGCGACGCCGGCAGAGCGATTGACGTTGAACTTGCTCCCACTCCGGGATGTTGCAGCAAAACAACTGGTGATTGAGTATTAAGAAGCACTGGTTGCCCCTGCAGAAAATCTGCAGCGAGATTTCCCTATCAGGTTGTACGCACCTCTACTGAGACGGTTTGCGGACCTCCCGGCAAAGCCATTCCCCAGCGTGCTTTCGCCTCCGAGAAAGCCATAGCCACCAGCCGTTTTCTCCGCGCCCCCGGTGCGCAATTTCGTGATTGACCACACAACCGCGGCCGGCACTGCCCCACCCTTTACCACGATTGCGCCGACTACACTCCTTATTAACCTTCTTTGTTCAGTGTACACGCCGCACAACTTGCGGAACAACCCGATGCGCGCGTTCCTCGCCAACCTGCTCGCTGACGACTCTGGTGTTACCGCGGTCGAGTACGGATTGATCGCCGCACTCATCGCCGTTGCTGCGGTCACGATCTTAACCAGCGTCGGAACCAATCTTACCAGCGTTTTCAGCAAGGTAGCGAGCAAGCTTTAGACAACCCCCGAGCGGCATGCTCGATGCGCCGGGGTAGCGGCCCGTAGGCCGTGAGATTTTTCAGACATAATGCGATTTCATTTATTGTCAATTGACAAATTTTCGTAGATCGTGTACGGGTTATGAGAATATACGAAAATCGTAAACCATCCATCGGCTTACCAAGTTTCTAAACCAGTTCTTCCCACTTTGCCGGCATTGATCGTCCCGGAGAGAGAACCAATGCGATACCAATATGTTATAATAGCAATTCTAGTAATCTTGCTTGCTGCACCTAGCCGTGCGGAAACCCGACTCGACCGTGGGCGATACCTGGTCGAGACGGTCGCCGCGTGTGGAAACTGCCACACGCCCAAGGGACCCAACGGTCCGATGCCGGAGAGGAAATTGGCGGGCGGCGATGTCATCAAGCATGAGGATTTCATCGCGGCGGTTCCCAACATTACCCCAGATCCGGAGACCGGGATCGGCCGGTGGACGGATGATCAAATATTGGCGGCGGTGCGCGAGGGGCGTCGGCCGGACGGGAGCCTGATCGGCCCGGCGATGCCGTTTCAATCCTATCGCGAACTAGCCGATGAGGACGTGAAGGCGATCGTTGCCTATCTCCGCACCGTACCGGCAGTCTACAACCCGAACGCCGTCAAGTCGCGATACGACAAACCGTTTCCGGTTTCGTGGGGACCGCCGGTCGGGCAGGTCGAGGCGCCATCCAAGGACGACCGAGTCGCCTATGGCGGCTATCTCGCCGGACCTCTCGCGCGCTGCATGGATTGCCACACCGAGCGGAAGCCCGGGGAACCGACCAGGTTCGGGGCCGGCGGCAAGCCGTTTTTCGGTCCCTGGGGAATCTCGGTGTCAGCCAACCTCACCCCCGACAAAACCACCGGCCTCGGGGAATGGGCCGACGCCGAGATCGAGCGGGCGATCCGCAGCGGCATCGCACGCGACGGTCACAAATTGTCGCCGCCGATGCCGTTTGCTGCTTACGAGCATCTCTCGGCCGACGATATGGCGGCACTGATTGCCTATCTGCGTTCTCTGCCGGCCGCGGAGTAAAGTTCTGGGTTACGCCCGGCTGCCTCGCAGATTAGCCTGGGCATCGGGAGCCAATTCGTGGGCAGATAACGTTCGCATTGCATGGCTGGCGCCACCGTCGTCGAGACCGACATCCCCGCACGGCTCGATCGTCTGCCGTGGACCCGGTTTCACACCCTTATCGTCGTCGCGCTCGGAATTACCTGGATCCTCGACGGGCTGGAGGTGACTCTGGCCGGTTCGATCGCGGGCGCTCTGCAAGAGAGCCCGGTGCTGCACTTCGATGCCGCGGAAGTCGGCCTCATCGGCACCGCCTACCTCGCTGGGGCAGTCACCGGCGCGGTGCTGTTCGGGTACCTGACCGATCGGTTCGGCCGTAAAAAGCTGTTTTTTGTCACTTTGGGTCTCTATCTGACTGCGACAGCGGCGACCGCGCTCTCATGGGATTTCTGGAGCTTTGCGGTGTTTCGCGCGCTGACCGGCGCCGGCATCGGCGGCGAGTACACCGCGATCAACTCGGCGATCCAGGAGTTCGTCCCGGCGCGCTTTCGCGGCCGCACGGATCTCGCGATCAACGGCAGCTTCTGGATCGGGGCGGCGTTGGGTGCAGCCGGCGCCGTTCTGTTCCTGCAGCCGGGCACGCTGCCGCCCGACTGGGGCTGGCGCGCCGCCTTCGGCATCGGAGCCGTAC
>JAFAHP010000087.1 GCA_019237175.1 Alphaproteobacteria bacterium | reverse complement strand
TCTGCCGCGGCTGAAGGCCTTTGCGACGCTGTCGCCGGTGCCGGGTTTCCGCGCCTGGCTCGAGCGCCAGAACGACGCCGCAGGTGGAAGCCTGCTGCTGCCCCCCGAGCGCGCTGCGATCGAGACGGTCGAGGATGCAGCCGGAGCGCAAGAGCTGCCGGCTTTGCTCGATCGCGGCGATTGGCGCGGTAGTCCGCAATTGGCGTCAGCCTTGCGCGAACCGTTGCTGCGGTTATGTGCACGCTATCTGACCCAGGAGCGCACACCCTCCGGACGAGCCCTCGACCCGGTCGCACATTTTCATTTGAGCAACGGCGCTCGGGTCGAGCGCCTGAACTGGCTTGGCGACACATCGGAGAAGGGGCTGGAGCAATCCGCCGGGATAATGGTCAACTACCTCTATCGGCTGGCCGATATCGAGGCGAACCACGAGGCGTATCACGGCGAGAGCCGGGTCGTCGCGTCGCACGCGGTGCGCAATCTGGCACGTGCAGGATGAGCGCCTAATCCAGCGCGATCTTCAGCGCGAAGATGCAGCCGCGATCGGACTCTCTGTAGCGCTCTTCGGACTGCTGATTTTGTTACTGCGGACCCGCGGGTTAAAAGCCCGCCAACCGCAAACGATATGGCCGGAAGTCCCGGCCGGCAGGTATAACACTCGGCTGGCCGAGACACCCGGGTGCCGGCGACCACAGAGCCAGGAGGATTTCCCATGCCGTTATACGAAAAAGGCGACGTTCGCATCCATTACGAAGAAGTCGGCTCCGGGTTTCCGCTGATGGTGATCCCCGGCGGGGGGCTGAACTCGATGGTTGCGGGCCTTGCCAACCACCCCTTCAACCCGATGGAAGAATTCAACGGCGAATACCGCGTCATCGCCGCCGACCTGCGCAATGCCAATGGTGGCCAATCGACGGGCCCACTCGAGGTCGACCGGCCATGGGACGCCTATACCGATGATCATATCGGCTTGATGGATCATCTGGGCCACCGCGAGTTCATGGTGCTGGGCTTCTGCATCGGTGGCCCGTTCATATGGAATTTGCTGAAGCGCGTGGGCGACCGGGTCGTTGCCGCCGTCCTGACGCAGCCCTCCGGCTTCCGCCCGACGATGCCGGATCTATTCTACCAGAACAACATCAAGGGCTGGGCCCCGGCGCTGTGCGAACGCCGCTCCGACATCTCGATGGCGCAGGCCAGCGCGTTCCTCGAGAACATGTATCGCAAGAACGCCGACTTCGTGTTTACGGTGACGCGCGATTTTGTGCGGCAGTGCCGGACTCCGATCCTGGTATTGCCGGACGATGTGCCGGCGCATCCCTATGCGGTCGCGATCGAGAGCGCCCATCTCGCGCCGAATGCGCAGGTCAGCCTCTATCCCTGGAAGGCGAACCCGGAGCAGATACAGCTTGCGCTGCGTCACATCGGTACTTTCTTAAAGGCCAACCGGCGCGCGGCTGCCGCTACCCAGCCCTTGGCCGCCGCCGCGCAATAGACCGGCTGCAGATCGCGTTGAACCGTCTCCCCTCGTATGGCCGCGCCGGCGCCACCCGCGGCGTTCCGCTCACCGGCCGTCCGGGCCGTCTTAAAATGACCTGGCCGTCCGGAGATCCGCGGAACAATCCCGCGGATGACGGTCGAGTCAGATGTGATCGCGGGCGAAATCCCGATCGCTGCGATGCGGTAAGGCCGCTGTCGCCGCGACGCTGACGATCGCACAACCAAAGATATAGAGTGCGATCGCCTGGCCTGATCCGGTCGCCGCCAGGATTGCCGTCGCGATCAGCGGCGCCGGGCCCCCCGCGAACACGGCGGCGAGCTGAAAGCCGATTGACGCCCCGCTGTAGCGTAGGCGCGGCGTAAAGCATTCCGCGGTGAGCGCCGCCAACGGGCCCCACATCAGGTCGTGGAAAAAGCCCGCGATCACGGCCGCGAGGATGATCAGTGCCGGTATCGCGGTGTTGAACAAAGCGAAATAGGCGAACGCGAAGAGCCCGGTGGCGGCAGCGCCAAAAATATAGACCGGCTTTCGGCCGAACCGGTCCGACAGCCAGCCGGAAAACGGAATCTGGAAGAGTGAGAAGAACGATCCGATCTGCAGCACAACCAGCAGGAAGTCCCGCGAGACGTGGACGACCTGCATTCCGTACGGGAAAATGAAGGCGATATACACGAATATCGGGGCCATTTGTCCCATCCGCGCGAAGGCCGTGAGAAAGACCTCCTTCGGCTGGCGTTTGAACACCTCGACGACCGGGGCGCGCACGACCCGCTCCTCGGCGATCACTTTCTGAAAGATCGGCGTCTCGTGGATGCCGAGCCGGATCCACAACCCGATCCCGACCATGACGAGGCTCAACCAGAACGGGACCCGCCATCCCCCGCTTAGGAACTGGTCGCCCGACATCCGGCTGAACGCCAGGATCGCGAGGTTGGCGAGAAAGAAACCGGCCGGACCAC
>JAFAHP010000672.1 GCA_019237175.1 Alphaproteobacteria bacterium | reverse complement strand
CACCGACGAGCAGGCGCGCCAGGTCTTTGCCAATCTCGGCGAGCAGCTGTTTGCGCTCAGCAAATGCCCGGATTATGTCGTCAATCGAGGGCATTATTTTGGCTCGCATTTGAGCGATGCGGACAAGAACGCGCTGATCGCCTATCTGAAGACCTTTTAGCGTTGCGAATTTAACGCTTGGCGGCCCGCCTTGGCTTGCGTGGTGGCCGCTGCCTCACCAGCACAGCCCGCCCGCCTGAAAGCGTCTTCTTAAAAAATGTACGCAATCGCAATAATGCCAAAATCTCATGATATGGCCGCCGGCCGGATGAGCATTGGAGACCGGGATGGAAGGGACCGAACTGCCGCAACCTGGCAAAATCGCGCGGCGGGGCGGCCTGTGTACCAAAGGCTGATCGGGCAATCCCGGCATCGGGTTGGTGCTGGCAGCACGCAATGCCGTTAGCTGAGATATTCCACCAAAACGCGGGTTCTGCTGTAGATTCGCTGTATTTCTGTCGCAAATCGGAGTCTCGTGAAACCGCAGGTTGGAGCGGCACGGGCGAGGGGAGGAGACCGAGATGAACAATCCGTCCGGTTTCGACTACATCGTTGTCGGCTCCGGTGCCGGCGGCGGCACCTTGGCGGCGCGGCTGGCGGAAGCCGGCAGGCGGGTTCTGCTGCTCGAAGCGGGCGGCGACCCGCATCTCTTATCGGGCACCAACGACGACCAGCCCGGCGTCAATCGGCTGCCCGCCGATTACGACGTGCCGGCATTCCACGGCTTTGCGTCGGAAAACGACGCAATGCGATGGGACTTCTTTGTCCGCCACTATGCCGACCAGGCAATGCAGGTGCGGGACCCGAAATATGTTCGCGAATACCGCGGAGAGCTGGTGGATGGCATCCTCTATCCGCGCGCCGGAACATTGGGCGGCTGCACCGCTCACAACGCAATGATCCTGGTTTACCCGCACAACGCCGACTGGGACGGGATTGCCGAACTGACCGGCGATCGGTCGTGGACCGCCGAAGCGATGCGCGAATATTTCATCCGGCTCGAAAACTGCGAGTATCGCAAGGTCGAACGCATCCTCGCCCGGTTTGGACCCAACCCCTCCCGCCACGGCTGGAACGGCTGGCTCCATTCTGAAATATCGGTGCCGCCGGCGGCACTCGGTGATTTCGACCTGGTCCAGACTTTATTGCATTCGGCCGGCGAAGCGTTCGCGGAGCTCGGTAATCCGCTTGGCTCACTGATCGGTCTCGCGGAGGCAAAGGGCGATCCGAACGACTGGCGCCTCGTGGCCGAGAATGCGGTGGGGGTCCGCTATACGCCGCTGACGACGCGCCAGCACCATCGGATGGGCGCGCGCGAGCGGGCTTTGGAAACCGCACAGAACTATCCCGAGCGGCTCCATATCGAACTCGATGCCCTTGTCACCCGGGTGATCCTCGACGGCGAGCATCGGGCCTCGGGAGTTGAATACTTGAAAGGCGCCCGCCTCTACCGCGCCCACGGCCAGCCGGCGACTGGGCCGGGGGTCGCAATGCAGGCCATGGCCACCGGCGAGGTGATCTTGTGCGGCGGCGCCTTCAACACCCCGCAATTGTTGATGCTCTCCGGCATCGGACCGCGCGACGTGTTGGAGCCGCTCGGCATCCCGGTACGGATCGAACTCCCCGGAGTCGGCAAGAATCTGCAGGACCGCTACGAGGTCGGCGTCGTCAACCGGATGAATTTCGACCGCTGGGAGATTCTGAACGGCGCCACTTTCGGCCGCGGCGATCCGCAATATCGCGAATGGGCGGCCGGACGTGAAGGTGTTTACGCCAGCAACGGCGCGGTCTTGGCGGCGATCCTCAAATCGCGGCCCGAGCGGCCGTTGCCGGATCTGTTCTGCTTTGCATTGCTCGGCCTGTTTGGCGGTTATTTCCCCGGCTATTCGTCGCTCGAAGTGACAAAGCCGAATTATCTGACCTGGGCGATCCTGAAAGCGCATACCCGGAACCGCGCCGGCGAGGTGCGGCTGCGTTCCGCCGATCCGCAGGACACGCCGCTCATCGATTTTCGCTATTTCGAAGAAGGCAGCGACAGCGCCGGCGAGGATCTCGACTCCGTGGTCGCTGGCATCCGCTTTGCCCGCCGCCTGACCAAGGAATTGCGTGAACGCGGGCTGATCGCCGCCGAAGAGCAGCCCGGTGAGGCGTTGCAGAGCGACGCGGAATTAAAGGATTTTGTTCGCACTCATGCGTGGGGCCATCACGCCTCGTGCACTTGCCCTATCGGGCCGCGGGAGGCGGGCGGCGTCCTCGGCAGCGATTTTCGCGTGCACGGCGCCCAGCGGTTGCGCGTTGTCGATGCTTCGGTCTTCCCGCGCATCCCCGGCTTTTTTATCGCCAGCGCTGTTTACATGATCGCCGAGAAAGCCGCGGATGTAATCCTCGCTGGCTGAGAGGCCGTTTCTCGAGTATACCAGTCGCCACCGCTTATTTCAGGAACCCGAAGTCACTTGCGCGGCGCAGCACGAAACCGCACTTATGATGTCGTGCAGCTGCGATGATCCGGGATCGCCGATGCTTCGGTTCATAGTCGTTTTGCTGGCGGCGATGTCGGTACTGCCCGTGGCTGGGGCCGCCAACACTTCGAAATGCACCGGCAAGCTCTTCGTGCTGTGGGGCGACGCGAGGCACGACGACACGGCTGCGCTGAATGCGTGGTTTCGCGCCGAACCGGTGGTGTGGGGCGAGACCGGGCGCAGCGTCGGCCCGCAGATCTCCGGGCATGTATTTCGACTGAGTTCGCCGGTCTACATCTCGAGCGGCACCGGCCGCCGGATCGAAAGCTTCCAATTCGTCTGGCCAGAACGCAAGGAACTGGTGTCGGGCGGCACAATCGTTGCCGGTATCGACCCCGACCAGGCGCCGGTCGCAACCGGACTGACCAAAATCGGCGCTGGCCCCAACGAAGGGGTTCCGTTTCACAGCCCGACCCCGAAACCGACCAACCCCGACAGCGAGACCGGCTGCCTCGTTTCCTAGGCCGCTGTTATGCCCCGCGATCCACGCGGACGGGCCGGGGGCAAGCCCGGCCGTGACAATAAGGTGCGATGCCGCTCGGACAGGGTGCGGCGTCTTGAGGAACCTGCCCCGCGAAAGCAGGTGTAATCCAATCGGGGATACCACCCAATCCGTCGCCCGCGCAAAAGCGGAGGCCCAGGGCAAGAGACTGAAATCTCTGGGTTCCCGCTTGCGCG
>JAFAHP010000613.1 GCA_019237175.1 Alphaproteobacteria bacterium | reverse complement strand
ACTCGTTGACCACCGATCGCGAGGGGTCGGTGCCCATGCGCGCGGTGCCCATCAGGTGCCATCCGCCCTCGGCGATCGGTGCTTCGAAATCCACCGTATATGCACCCGCGGCATGCAGGATTTCGGTCCCGCGCGCGACCGCGTGGTCAAGCATACGGCGGCTGTTCTCGCTCAGCGTGTAGGTGATCTTTGGCGCCGGAATCCCGTTGGAGTCCCTTAACACGGGGTCGAGCGTGACGGTATTGTGCTCCTCCGGCAGGTCTTCGCAGATCGCCACCATGCCGGTGCGGTGACAGAATAATTTGCGATAGGAGCGGTGGTGTTCCGCACCCCAAGGCAGACGGCCGATCTGCATGCCGTGCACGGCGGCCATCACTGGCCCCTGGCCGCGGGAGAATTCGAACGTGTAGCCGCGCACGAAGCCCCGGGAGCGGTCCGTTTCGTAGAATTCCTGGCTCCAGATACAATTTCCGGGGCCGCGATAGCCGTCGAGCATTTCGTCAAAATAGCCTGCGATCCGCGCATAGGGGTGGAACATCAGGTTCTTGCCGACGAGGCCGCTCGAATTGGCAAGGCCGCTCGGGAAGCGCGCCGACGCGGAATTGAGCAGAATGCGCGCGGTGCCGACGGCGTTGCAGGCGAGGATGACGACTTCGGCCGGCTGGAAATGCTCGACCCCATCTGCGTCGTAATAGACGACCCCCGACGCCATGCCGCGTTCGTTGGTCGTGATCTCGCGCACTCGGCAGCGCGTCTTGAGTTCGACGCCGGCGCGGATGGCGGCAGGCCAGTAGGTAATGTCGGTGCTCGCCTTGGCGCCCTGTGCGCAGCCGGAAGTGCAATGGCCGAGATTGATGCACTTCGCGCGCCCCTCGTAATCCACCGAGGCGATCGCGCTGTCTGACGGCCACCAATGCCACCCGAGCTTGTTGAGCCCGCGCGCCAACGCCGCACCCGACTTGCCAAGCGGGAGAGGCGGCATCATCGGCTCGTGCCGCGGATAGGCGGGATCACCTGCCAAGCCGGACACCCCCATGATCCGGTCATTCTCGGCGTAGAAAGGCTCCAGCGTCGCATAGTCGATCGGCCAGTCGTCGGCGACGCCATCCAGGCTGCACACGCGAAAATCCGAGGGATGGAAACGCGGGAAATGACCCGCATACAACACCGTACCGCCGCCGACGCCGTTGAAGTTGGCAATTTTGATCGGCGAGCCGGCATCATTGATGGGATAGTCGGTCTCGCGTGCCCGCCGGTTCGGGCTCGGGTGGAAATCGTTGAGCCCACGCGCCTCCCAGTCGCGACCGGTGCTCGGATATTCGGATGGCTTCATCCAATCACCCTGCTCGAGGCAGAGGATGTGCATTTTGGTTTCGGCGAGACTCCAGGCCACGGCGGCGCCGGAGGCTCCGGCACCGATGATCAGGACGTCAACTGGGCTGGTCATACGAACGGTCCCGCTTGAGCTGCACGGCGGCCAATCAATGGGCTCCCAGAGGGATTGTCAACGGCGTGCTGCTGCTCTTCGCCTGCCTCTCCGCCATGGCGAGCAAGCTCGTTTGATCACCTCTTCTTCGAGCGCGCTTCGAACGGCTCGTTAAGCCGATCTATAGCAGCCGTTTGCGACGCTAACAACGCGGCATGTGCACATCACTTGATTACGAGGACAGCGCAAGGCGCGTGATCCACAAGTCGGTCGGTGGTGCTGCCGATGAGCCGGTTGTAAATCGCTGAATGCCCCATGAAACCGACCACCAAGAGATCGAAGGTGCCGACCCGCAGAAATTCGACGATGGTCGGAACCGGATGCCCGGCCAGCAGATGGGCTTCGAGCGACACTCGCTTGTGACCGGCCGCCTCTTTGGCGCGCTCGATGACGGTCGTGAAGCGCAGACCAGCTTCTTCTTTTTCCCCTTCGATCTCGTCGATCGTCTGGGCAAAGCGCGGGATCTCCTCAATGCAGATCATGTGCAGTTCGCCGCCGCACCTGAGCGCCAGATCGATCGCGGCGGAAAGGGCTGCCTGACCGCCGGGCGATCCGTCATTCGCAACAAGGATTTTCCGAAACATTGCGCTTCTCTTTTAAGCCCATCGGTTTCCGGACCCTGACTCGCGCATGGCGAGCCAGGCCAAGATTGGCAAGGTTGCGGCTGTAGCAATGCCGAAGCGAGGACGGGCGGCGGAGATCGAGCGGTCGTACAACACCGCCAGCAGCCCGCTGCCGGCGAACCGGGCAACACCGTAGGCTGCGTTCATAATCCCGAAGGCGCCGGCGCAGCACGGCAGCGCCTCCGCATCCCCGATTTAATTCTGTTGCTTTGCGGCATCATCGTCTTACTTGCGCCGTTTGGCCATGCTCTTCCAGTGGACGGAATTCCGGCTGAAACCAGCGCTCGGCGATCAAGGTCGGCACGACGGCGCTGAGGATCACGGCGGTCACGAGGATCGTGTACTGGTTCCGATCGATGATGTGGTTGGTCAGTCCGAACAAGGCAGAGATGCTGCCGAAGGTCAGCCCAGTGCACATCAGGAGGGTCGTGTACATCCTCTCGCGCGGATCGAAACCAAAGGCTTTGGTCAGCGGCAGAATGCCGAGGAATTTGGTCAGCATTTTCATGCCGAGGTACGCGCCGATCAGTCCCGCCGCACTCAGAACTGTTCGTACTTCGACAAGCGAGCCTGCTTTCAGGAAGTAAAACGGGGTCATCGCGGCGAAGGCAATCGCACGCATCCGGTACGCCAGCACATGATATTTGACGAAGGTCGGCGCCAGAACCATGCCGATCAAATAGGCCGGTAGAACCGCCTCGCTTTTGGCGATCGCGGCAAGCCCGCCGACCCCAAGCAGAAAGAAAAAGACGAGCTTGATCTCTGGCTCGCTGACCCGAGTACCAATCTTCTCGAAGAACCAGGGGACAAGGCGCGGCAATACGATCAGCACCGCAATCGTGACGCCGGCGAACAGCAGCAGCCACCAATTGTAGTTGGCGAACACCAGGCCCAGCGCGAGCACGGTTCCGAGGTCGTTCACAAAACACGCGCCGAGGATGATCTTGCCGATCTCGGTCTTGTTGAAGCCGGTCTCGATCATCACGGCGTAGACCACCGCGACCGAAGT
Source organism: Alphaproteobacteria bacterium (assembly GCA_019237175.1). Classification (GTDB taxonomy): domain Bacteria; phylum Pseudomonadota; class Alphaproteobacteria; order ATCC43930; family CGMCC-115725; genus AP-15. The sequence goes on along the minus strand of JAFAHP010000613.1, from coordinate 6,912 downwards.
GGTGGACAACGAAATGCCGGCGATCTGCGCCTGCGGCCAGGGCCACGCGTAGACAAAATGGGCAAAGAACATGACCCCGAGATAGGGCGCGAAAAACCCCATGACGCCGATGCACATCGTCGACCAGAAATTGCGCTTGATGACGGCCTGGTCGATCTCGACCCCGGCGAGAAACGTGAGCAGGATCGCGCCGAACCCGGCGAGCCAGTTGATCCAGTCGGTGAGCTGTAGATGGATGAGATTGCCGGCGACGGCCCCGACGACGATCTCGGTCAACGCCACCGAGACTGTCAGCCAGACCGATAGCACCGACGCCGCCAACGCGAGCCCGATCCATAGCGCGGCGATCAGCCAGACATGTTCCACGACTCACCTCTCTCTCCGCTTGTCCCCTGGGGACAGGTGTTGCGAACGGCGCGAAGGAGGTAGCCGGGTCCCGGCCCGCCTCTCGGCGGGCCACAATGCTCCCGCCGCGCTCATCGCGCGCAGTAGGAGCTATCAGCCTTGCGGCGGTTTCGGGGAGACTCCATCCCCATCAGACTGGCGACGAGCGCCATACAGCAACGCGCTGGGGGAGGTCAATAGGGCCAAAGCGAATTACCGTTCCCACCCAAGAGTGAACCGCTCTCGCGGGCGAAGGCAGGCGCCGGGTGGCGGGAGGGGTGGCGCCCAGGCGCGTCGCTGCCGCGGGTGGGCTGTTCCGGCCGAAACCCGATCGAGCCGTTCTCCACCCACCAGCTCAACCGCACCCTCCATGCCACTGCCGAGGCGCCACGATCGTTTACGGGCGCTGGTTCTTCCGCCGTTGCGGCGGCCCCGTTATCGGGTTAGAGGCTGTGTGCGGCGCGGGAAGCAAAACAGCCGCAACGCCGCCTCTTCGCGCTTGGCTGTGGTTGGTGGATGGGCGGCGCGGGAGAAAAGTTCCCGTTCGAGGTTGGGACGAACGATGACCGACGACGAATTAGCCTACATTCCGGCCACCGACCTGGCTGAGCTGATCCGTGCGCGCCAGATCTCGCCGTTCGAACTGATGCATTCCACGGTCCAGCGCATCGAACGCGGCCAGGGATCGCTCAACGCCTTTATTACGATCGCGGCAGAACAGGCACTGATCCAGGCGCGGGCCGCGGAGCAGGCGGTCATGCACGGCGATCCGCTCGGCCCGCTGCACGGTGTGCCGGTGGCGGTGAAAGACCTCGTTCCGACCGCCGGCATCCGGACGACCTGGGGTTCGCTGATCTTCAAAGACCACGTTCCAGAAGTCGACGCCGTCGCCGTGTCGCGGCTGCGGCAGGCGGGTGCGATCGTCGTCGGCAAGACGACGACACCGGAATTCGGCCAGCAATGCCTGACCGAGGCACCGCTGTTCGGACGCACCTGCAACGCATGGCGCGCTGATCGCAGTTCGGGCGGGTCCAGCGGCGGGTCGGCGGTTGCGGTGGCCGCCGGTCTCGTCCCTATCGCGGTTGCAACCGACGGCGGAGGCTCCACCCGGATTCCGGCGGCGTGCAATGGGGTTGTCGGGTTCAAGCAAGGGCTGGGTGTGGTGCCCCAGGAATATGCGCAGGACGGCTTTGGCAATATCTCCTATACGACGCCGATGACCCGCACGGTCGCCGATACCGCGTTGATGCTGGAGGTGATGGCCGGCCAAGACATTCGCGACCCGCTGACGACGGCGCGGCCCAAGCCCGATTTCCTGGGTGCCGTCCGCACCGAAGGCGACCTGCGCGGTCTGCGCATCGCCTGGCGCACCCGCCTCGGCAATGAGGCGGTCGCCGCCGCTGTGCTCGGCGCCTTTGACGCGGCGCTGGCGGCATTCGTGGAACTTGGCGCTGCGCTCGAAGAGCTGACTGCACCCTTCGAAAACCCGGAGAAGGTCTGGTTCGTCAACAATGGCGCCTACCGGATGGCGCAGTTCGGCCACCATCTTAGAGCGCACCGCGTGATTATGTGTCCGACCTTTGTGCGCCAGATGGATCGTGTCGCCAGTTACACCGCAATAGAACTCTACGACGCGATCTTCGCACGCACCCGCCTTTATCGCCAGGTGCAGGCGTGGTTCGATGTGGCTGATATCGTGGCCATGCCGACACTCTCACGGAGTGCGGTCCCGGCCGATCAGGATTTCTTCGGTCCGATCGAGATCGACAATCAGTTGGTGGAGAACATTCGCGCTGCCTGGTATCCCTACACGATGCCCTTCAACCTGACCGGCAATCCGGCCGTCAGCCTGCCCTGCGGCTTCGACGCCGACGGTATGCCGCTGGGGATCCAGCTCGTCGCGCGACCGGGCGAGGACGCGCTGCTGCTGCGCGTGGCGGCGGCCTTCGAACGGACGCGACCCTGGGCACACATCCGACCCCGGCTGGCCGGCGAGGAGCACCGGCGCTAGCGGGAAGCGCGCGCGTGGCTTTGATGCCGGGTTGAGCGGGCGGGCCGCGGTTCGCCCCTGGTGGCTGCGCAGCGAATGTGCATTCGAAGCGTCAAATTCGCTCACCAGACAAAAATGATTCGCTGCAGATCGTGTGCTCGAGGTTAGAATGCTGCGCCGCAACAAAGGAGCATCGATGGCGCTATCGTCGAGGCAGACCAACCCGACACCCACAATAGCGCTGATGCTGCAGGGGGGCGGCGCTCTCGGCGCTTATCACATTGGCGCCTATCAGGCGCTGGCGGAGCATCAGTTGCATCCGGATTGGGTTGCCGGCATCTCGATCGGCGCGATCAACGCCGCAGTCATCGTCGGCAATCGGCCTGAAGACCGCGTGGAACGGCTGACCCAATTGTGGGAGGCAATCTCGTGGCCGGATTTGCCGACAGGTCTGGCGCTGACGCCGTGGCTCACGCTGCACAACATCGCCAGCAATGCCGAGGCGCTGTTGCTCGGCCAGCCGAACTTTTTCAGCCCGCGGCCGATAAACCCGTTTCTGGTGCCGCGGGCAGCACCCCAGGAGGTCAGCTTTTACAACACCTCGCAGATGCTTTTCACATTGCGGCGGTTTGCGGATTTCTCGCTGATCAACGGCGGCACCCCGCGATTGAGCCTGGGAGCGACCAACATCGCCACCGGCGATCTTGAGTTCTTCGACAACCACCAGCAAACGATCGGAGCGGAGCACGTGCTGGCATCAAGTTCGCTGCCCCCAGGTTTCCCGGCCACGCCGGCCGGCGGAAAGCTCTATTGGGACGGCGGCTGCGTCTCCAATACGCCATTGGATGCGGTCATCGATGAGCCCGGGCATGCCAGAATGGTTGTGTTTGTCATCGATCTGTGGGACGCGGCCGGACCGCCCCCGCAGACGATCAACGACGTGCTGTGGCGCGCCAAGCAGATTCAATATGCGAGCCGCACGGCGCGCCAGATCGATGCGGCCGCGACCAAGGTGAACTTGCGCCATGCCGTGCGGCTCCTAAAGGCGGCAGGGGTGCCGGATGTCGCGGCAGTGTCCGATGACCCGGTGTTGACCGCGCGCCGGCTCGATATCGTGCACATTGTCTACCGCCCGACCGCCGATCAGATCCCCAACAGCGACGCGGAGTTTTCGCGCCGTTCGATCGCCGCGCGCCGGGCGGCGGGCTATCGTGACATGAGCGCCGCGCTGGCTGCCGAGCCATGGCTGCGGCAGGAATTGCCGGCACATCTCGGCGCGCTGGTCCATCGGGTAGAGCGAGCACAGGTAGCCACTCGCCCCGAGCCCAATCTGCGCACGATGACCGACAAGCCGGCAGCGGCCTAAACGGGCCGTCTCCCTCGCCCCGCGTGTGGAGAGAGGGCGGGTGAGGGCCCTGTTCGCGGCTGGTGCAGGGGGCCGGGGTCGGGTGGTTTGCCCGCTCACCCGGCCGCTGCGCGTCTCCGACCTCACCCCGCAGACGGGGCGAGGTATTTGGCGCGGCCTTCGTGCCTCCACATGCGATCTTATGCCGGGTTTCGCACCAGGTACCGTCTCGGTTCTCAAACCCCATGATGATCTACCGCGGCTGCTGTTATGATGACATCGAGAGGGAGAATCCGGGTATGGTCGCCAACCGAAAGTATGCCGTCATCGACCCCGCCACCGGCAAGCTCGACCGCCGCATTTTCAGTGACGAGGCGACCTATGACGACGAGATGGCGAAGATCTTCGGGCGCGCCTGGCTGATGATCGGGCACGAGAGCCTGGTGCCCGCGGTCGATGATTTCTTTCAGACCTACATGGGCGAAGACCCGGTCATTTTGACCCGCGACGGGCAGGGCCAACTCCACGCGCTCCTCAACATGTGCCGCCACCGCGGCAACCGCGTCTGCCGCGTCGACGACGGCAATGCCAAGCGCTTCATGTGCACCTATCACGGCTGGACCTATCGCAACGACGGCGCCCTCGAGTATGTCCCCGGGGAGGAGCAAGCCTATTACAACGCGCTCGACAAGCCCTCCCTCGGCCTGATCGAGGCCCGCGTCGAGACCTATGCGGGGATCGTCTTCGCGACCTGGGCCAAGGACGCCCCGAGCCTCGAGGCCTATCTGGGAGATGCACGCTGGTATCTCGACACCGTTTTCAATCGTCGCGACGGCGGCATGCAGGCGTTGGGCCCGATGAAATGGCTCGAGCCCGTCAACTGGAAGACATTAGTCGACAACTGCTCGGACAATTATCACGTCCCAACCAGCCATCTCTCCAGCGCCCGCGTTCAGACCCGCTGGCTCGGCCGCCCGCCGCTTTCTCACGAGGATCAGTTCGCGAGCCCCAATCGCCACGCCTTTGTCAACGGGCACTCGGTCACCTTCCGCGACGCGGACGACAACATGCCCCGCTACGTGCACGGCGTGTCGAAAGAGACCTTCCGGCTATTCCGGGAATACCATGACGTGACGATCCCCGAGGTGGAGCGGCGGCTCGGCACGCTGCGCGCGCGCCGGGTGCAGCTCGGCAACCATTCGATCTTCCCGAACGGAATCCTGGGCCTCCGGCTAGCCCTGCCCCGCGGCCCGCTGAAGACCGAGTTCTGGCACTTCGTGCTGGTGGAGCGCGACGCGCCCGAGGAATTGAAGCGTGTGATCCGTATCGGCAGCCAGGCCAACAATGGTGCTGCGGGCATGTTCGAGCAGGACGACGTCGACAACTGGCGTCAGGTGACCGAAGCGAGCACGCGCCGCGTCGGGCGCCGGCACTCGCAGGATCTGTCGATGGGCCTGGGGCATGCGGGGCCGCGTCGGGATTATCCGGGGCTCGTCTCCGAGCGCTATATCTCGGAGAACAATCAGCGCCTCTTCTATCGGCGCTGGGAAGAGTTCATGAACGCCGAGAGCTGGGCGGACATCCCGCTCGACCCGATTACGGCCCATTTCGACGGCACCGCGACCATGCGGAGCTAAGCGACATGTATAGGCCCGTCATCCCTTTAATTTTTTCCGCTCCCTCCATTGGGGGGAGAGGGGAGGGTGAGGGGGGCTATGCTGAAATCCTCCATCCTCGGCCTCCTCACCCCTTCCTCTCTCCCGGCCGGCGGGGGAGAGGAGAAAAGAGTGCCGCCCAATGAAGGCGAAGCCGGCGCGCGCGGCCGCCCCTCGCCCCGCGATGCTGACCGAACAGCAGATGTTGTGGCTCGAGCTGATGCAATTCTACATCGGCGAAGCCTGGCTCCTCGACGAGCGCAAGTTCAAGGAGTGGCTCGATCTCTTTACCGACGATGTCCTCTATTTCATGCCCCGCCGCAAAAACGTCCTGCGCCGGGAAATGCACCGCGAACTGACACCGTTGGGCGACCTCGCGATCCTCGAGGAAGACAGGCGCTATCTCGAAATGCGGGTGGCGCGGCTCGAGACCGGCATGGCGTGGGCCGAGGATCCCCCGTCGCGCACCCGACACCTGATCGGCAATCTCGAGGTGAATCCGCTGGAGAACGCAGAGGTCGAGGCCAGGACTGCTTTTCTGGTGTACCGGTCGCACCTTGAGACGGATCACCAGCTCCTCTCCGGTTGCCGCGAGGATTTGCTGTGCCGCGCGGAGGGTAGGTGGAAAGTGAGGCGTCGCACGATCGTGCTCGACGCCAACGTCCTCCTCGACAAGAATCTCAGCGTCTTCCTCTAGGCATTATCGGGCGATATCGAAGCACTTAACGCGTGACTTGCCGGCCCCCTGGCTTTTCCCGGGATGGTCCGTCAGTTCTGGACCCGGGCCTGTTCCGGGACATCCACGTCTTGACGTTGTCGGCTGAAATCCCCGGGACGGCGTGAAGGGCCGGGCGCGGGAGGCGACCAACGGCAAAGGTTCAGCAAAGCGAATCTCTCTCTGCCGTCGAATCGCAATCGGCTTGACGCCGCTCAATCACCGCGTAGGCGGTTCGTGTAATTCCGAACAGCGCGACGGCTCACGCCGACGATCGCCGCGCCACGTGATTAATCTTTTTTGTGGCCGCCAAATCGGTGAAGCTCGCGGGCAGCCACGCGAAAGGGGGATGTCGGCCCGGATCGGGTCGGCCGATTGAACACGGAGCGCTCAACCACGTCCGAGAGGCCAAGCATGACCGCCGAAACAGCGCATGTCGCCGCCCAACCACCCCGGCCCTCGATGCATCGCATGATCGTCGCTGCGACGATCGGCAATGTATTGGAGTGGTTCGACTTCGTCGTTTACGGCTTCTTTGCCGTGACGATCGCCGAAGTCTTCTTTCCCGCCCATAACCCTACCGTGTCGCTGTTGATCACATTCGGCGCGTTTGGTCTCGCCTATTTCGTGCGGCCGTTGGGTGCGATCGTCGTCGGTGGCTTTACCGACCGCGCCGGACGCAAGGCCGGCCTGTTGCTGTCGATCTCGCTGATGATGATCGGCACGACCTTGATGGCGGTGACGCCGGGCTATCGGACGATCGGCATTGCCGCACCGATCATGATCACGCTCGCACGGCTGTTGCAGGGGTTTTCGGTCGGCG
>JAFAHP010000485.1 GCA_019237175.1 Alphaproteobacteria bacterium | reverse complement strand
GCGTGGATCATCCTGATCGTCGGTGCGCTAATCAGTTTTCTCGGCGTCCCCGCCGGTCTCATCGGCAATGAGGTCTCTATCCGCTATGGCTTGCGCAGTGTCGCCACCCTGATCTTCGTAATATCGGCATGTGCTGGCGGCCTGTTCGGCTATACAGCCATGCTGCCTTACATAGTCGTGCTAGGACTGTCCGTCGTTGCTGGCTTCGTCGTGCAGGGGAATTTTTCCAACCTCACCTCGGGCGTGCTCGCCGTTGCCGCCCCCCGATACCGAGGGGCGACGATCGGGCTCTATTCCTGCATCGGTTTTGGCGCCGGGTTCCTCGGCACGCTCCTATTCGGCGTCACGCTCGACCAGTTCGGCGGAACTTCCCACCTCACCGCTTGGGTCTTGAGCTTTGGCACTTGTGGGCTCGCTTGCCTTGCCGGCGCTGCCGCGACCATTTTCCTGCCCCGGAACATCTGGCAGCGATGAACTCGCCCGGCCAGTTAGGCCGGAGCAGGCGCAGCATTGGGTCTTGCCTTCAATAGCAGCAATGCCAAGAACGCACTCAAGCTCAGGCCGGCCGAAACCGCCAACACACCAACCCCCATGTGATCCATCAAGATACCGAAAAGCAGTGGGGATGCTGCCTGCATCGCCCGCGCCGGCGCGCCGAGGACCCCGCTGCGCAGCCCATAGCCGACCGGTCCGAAAATCGCTAAGGGCACCGTTCCCTTGGCGATCGTCAGAAGACCATTGCCGGCGCCGTGCAGCACCGCGAAGGCGGTGATCGCGCCAGGCCCCGTTAGCCCAAGGATTACCGCGCCGATCGGATGCAGCAGGGCGGCAAGACGCGCCGAAACCAGCGGATGCATCACCCGCAGCGCCCCGAACTCGACGAGACGGGCCGCAACCTGTGCTGGCCCGACGAGGGCGGCGGCGGCAATCGCTGCCGTCGTACTGGCCCCGGCAATTTCGAGCAGCCGCGGCAGATGCGCGGCCATGGCTCCGGTGACAAACCAGGTCGTTGCGAATACGAAAGCGAGGATCGCCATCGCCCCGCGCGGAGCCGATGAAGCTTCTTCTTCTATCTCGGAGGAGCGGTCCGGTGGCGGCGCCCGCGGAATCAGCAGCCGGTTCAGGGGCAGCCCGATCAAAATGTTCAGCGCTGCCCAGATGAGACACGCCGCGCGCCAACCAAACTGCGCGTCGAGAAAGGCCGAGAGCGGCCATCCGACCGTGCTGGCAAAGCCGGCAATCAAAGTTATACCGGTGATTGGTCCGCGCGCCGCGCGGCCGTAAAGCCCGGTAAGGGTGGCGAACGCCGGATCATAAAGACCCATGGCCATCCCGCCGCCGAGCACGGCCCAGGCCAGCGCCAGAGTGAAAAATCCGTGTGCGATGCCGAGCAGGACGAGCCCGGCCGCCAGAACCAGATTGGACAGCGCCAGCACGCCGCGCCCGCCCCGGTTGTCGATCGCACGGCCGACGGAAGGCCCCAGCACCGCCGATAGCAATAGCGCGCCCGAGAACAGGCCAAATACGGTCGTCCGCGAAAGCCCGAGGCCCTGCCCGATCGGATCGGCCAGAATTGCAGGCAGGTAATAACTCGATCCCCAAGCGAGCGTCTGCGCCGTCCCAAGGGCGGCGATGACGATAGAGCGCTTCACTCTTGGCCCTCGTCAGCGCCCCCCTCGAGCAAGCGCTCGACGATCACGCAGTCACGCCAGAGGCCGTCCAGTTTGCCGTGACGACGATGGATGCCGATTTCCGCGAAACCCAGCCCCTTCAAAAGGGCGCGGCTCGCCGTGTTCTCCGGAAACACCCGGCTGGTGAGTTTGTGCATGCCTCGTGCAGCCGCCGCTTCGATCAGCGCGACGAGGACCGCGCGACCGGCGCCGTGGCCGCGGTACTCTCGTCGCACATAGACCGAGAACTCGCCGACACCGGCATAGCAGGGCCGCGGACTATAAGGGAACGAGGCGGCGAAGGCGACTGGTTCAGTCCCCGCGCCTTCGGCAACGATCACAAGCTCGTGCCCAGTGAACCACTCGGTAATTTGTCTCGGCGCGCGCGGCTCAGTCTCGAATGTGGCCATACGGTCGGCGATGCCTTCATTGTAAATCGCTGCGATCGCCGCTGCATCGGCTGGCGCAGCCGGCCGCGTCTTCCATTCCATTCTGTCAGCCAATCACCGAAAGCATTGCCGGATCATGGGAAGCGCCAGCACTAAAGCCAGCAGCTGCGCCACAATGAAACCCGGCGCGTCGGCCGGGCGAATCCCGGCGAAGGTGTCGCTCAGCGCGCGTGCGATCGTCACCGCGGGATTGGCGAAAGAGGTCGAGGCGGTGAACCAGTAGGCACCAGTGACGTAGGCCCCGACGGCAAACGCCGTTACCGGCTCGCGATGCGCGCGGCAGCCCCAGATCACGGTCAGCAGGCCAAACGTTGCTATGACTTCGGCCACCCACTGAGAAAGCCCTGTGCGCGCATGCTGCGAGAGCTGCCAGACCGGCAAATCGAACATGACATGCGCTAGCCATACACCAAGGATTGCGCCAATGATCTGGGCGGCGATGTAAGCCGGCACTGAGGGCCAGCGCAAGCCCTCGGTCGCCGCCGCTGCCAGCGTCACAACTGGATTCATATGCGCGCCCGACTGCGGCCCGAAGGCGAGAATCAGCGCCACCAGTGCGCCGCCGGTGGCTATGGCGTTAGCCAGCAACGCAAGACCGACATTTCCGCCGCAGAGCTTTTCCGCCATGATGCCCGAACCGACCACGGCAATGAGCAGAAAAGCCGTCGCCACGAGCTCGGTGAAGGCCTCGTGCACAATGGGACGGCTGAGGGCGCGTCGATGGGCGGCCATCTCCAGGAGAGTCATTGCGCCGGTTCCGTGCTCGGCACGATCCTCAGACGACCGAGTTCCTCAACCTTCCGCTGGAGCGCCAGGCGATCGAGGGCTTCGAGTCTCAAGCTGGTAAAAAGCTTGATGCGGGTTTCGACCGACTGGTAGGCGTAGCGGAAGGCGTGGATTTTTTCGGCTTCGGGGCCCTCGACCGCGGCGGGGTCCGGCACGCCCCAATGAGCGGTCACCGGGTTCCCCGGCCACACCGGGCATACCTCGCCCGCAGCCTGGTCGCAGACGGTGAACACGAAATTCATGACTGGCGCGCCCGCTTTGGCGAACTCGTCCCAGCTTTTGCTGCGCAGCCGGCTGGTATCGAGATGCGCCTTCGCGAGCAGGTCGAGCGCCAGCGGATGTACGACACCTTTCGGAAAGCTGCCGGCGCTGTAACCTTTGAACCGGCCTTTGCCCCAATGATCGATCAACGCCTCGGCAAGGATGCTCCGGGCCGAATTACCGGTGCAGAGAAAGAGGACGTTGTAAACGCGCCCGTCCGTCATATCGGCCGGTTGGCTCAGGGTTTGCGCGCTTCAACCATGGCCGGCGCAATGTAATTTTCGACCCTGCGGCCGGACGCCCAGCTCTCGACCATCTCACGGATTTCGAAGTTTGGCGTGATGTGCACCTCGACAAAGCCAGCTTCGCTCAGCCAAGCTTCAATGCGCTCGGCAGGAGCCGCACCGGCAACGCAGCCGCAGAGCAGTGCCGGAT
>JAFAHP010000463.1 GCA_019237175.1 Alphaproteobacteria bacterium | reverse complement strand
GCTCATGGGGTCGGCCTGTCCCGCACTACGGTGTTTGGCCGCCGTTGGCGATTTTCGGGCCGATCGATAACGGACGGCGCAGCGGCATCTCGGTGCGCCGGCCCGCGCAGCACAGGCAACCTCGCCGCTGCTGTTCGGGGTCTTGATGGATCACATGGGTGTCGGCGTCCTGGCCATCTCGCCCGGCCTCGGCCTGAGCGCGTTTTTCGCGCTGCTGATATTGCGGGCAAGACCGGCGACTATGGCTGCTGCGGCGTAGCCAGTGAGGCGAGGATCAGCGCTGCCAGATGTTCCGGGGCAGGAAAATGGTGGCGGCAGCACCGGCCAGGCAAGCGAGCCCACAAGTACCAAAGCTCAGTGTCCAGGCGGCGAGGTGCGAGGTCCCGCCGAACTGATCGAGGGTGACGCCGAACAGCACAGTGCCGAGGAACCCGGCGGCAAAGCCGATGCAGGAATAGAGCCCGATTGTTGCCCCTCGGTGCCGCGGCGTGGCAACGGCGAGCACGCCCGAGGTGAGATTGGAAAAGTTCCCCTGCACGATGCAGCCGGCAACGACGGACAGTCCTAACACGAGGACGAAAGGCAGCACTGCCGTGAAGCCGAACAGGCCGCCGGCAAATGCCGATAGCAGGAAGACCAGGGTGGCGATGTTGCGCAGGCCGTAACGGATAGAGAGCTCGTTGCCGATGAGGCCGGCGGGGACGCCGAGAAAACTGATCAGTGCGCCGGCGACCAGGATAATCCACGCGCGCGCGGAAACAGCGGCCTGATCGCCCGCACAGAAGGTCAGAAAGACGACAATCCACTGCCGCAATCCGACGCAACCCCAGATCGCCGCGGCATAGCCCACAATCAGGAGAAGAGCGTCCCGGTTGGCAAGGACCGGGCGGAAGTCGAGCAGCGGCTGCGGCTCCGCTTCACTTGCGGATTCCCCGCGGGGCAAGACCGGCCAGGCAATCAACACACTGGCGGCGCCGAGCAGACCGGCGACAACAAACGCGCTGCGCCAGCCTAACAGCGTTCCGACGCGACCGAACAGGAACGACAGCGACGCACCGATGGTGAACGAGCTGGTGTACCACGCCGCAATACGCGCCCGCATGGTCCCCTCGACGCCATGCGTGAGCGCCCGCAGGCCGGGCATATACATTCCAGCCATGGCGATGCCCGCCGCGGCCCGAAATCCAAGGGCCGGGAGCAGACTGTCACACAGCGCCATGCCGAAACAGGACAGCGCGCTAACGCTGCCCGATGCGAGATAGATGTGCCGAGCGGGCCAGCGGTCGGTAAGCCCAACCAGAGGGATGACGGCGATCATATAGCCGGCCGAGACGATACCGGCGAGCCAGCCGGCTTGGGTGTTGGTCAGAGACCACGTTTCGATGAACTGCGGCAGCAGAGCCGGAACAATTGAATATCCGGCCAAGCCGAGGATTTCGGAGGCGCATATGGCGGCAACGATTGTCGCGGAAGGCGCGTGGACGGAGGCTTTCATCGGGAGCGGTCGGGTTCCGGGTCGGGTTCTTGCGGTCGGCCGCTCAATTGCTCACGCTACGCCGCGCGGGCGGCTTCGCTGGCGGTCGGCTGGCGTTGTTGTTCGACATTTCGCCCGCCCGCGGCAGCTTCGTCGAGGATATGATCGGGGGATTGAATGCGGCCAGCTGCTTCCACTTCGTGCAGAAAATCGCCGGTGGAAATGGCCGTCACCCGTTCGGGCAACAGAAGTACAAATCGTCGACGGCGAATGTCACTGTCCTCGAACAGGAGCATGGCTTGCAGTTCGGAATCAGTAGGGGTTTGTAATTCAACAGTTCAACGGCGGCGCGCTCGCCACGGTCCTCAAAACGGGTATTCGGGTTGATTGTCCGCAATGTCTCAAAGTCGGCGTATTCTTTGGTTGGAACAATCTGCACTTGCTGCGCATGCGCCCGAATCCACGCGACAACGTCGCCAGCCCCGAGCCTGGCCATGTCGAGCGTAACCATAGACCATATCGGGGACAAACACGGGAATGCCCGGCAAAAGAAGGCAGTCGAGCGCCCCGGCTGCGCCCAAGGTAATGAGCCGTGAAGCGTCCGTTACAATCAGGCCAAGGCGCGCGGTCACGGTTTCGCGCCTTTGAGAGCTTGACGCAAAAGAGCGCGCCCCCGCTGCCGCGCTTCGACATTCGGCCCGTCCATGGGAGCAATCGGTGGGCGCACCCGGAGCTTGCCGAGTTCGGTCAAAACGTCGAGATAGTTATCAAACCCGCGCACACGCAATGCCGACCATGTAACCTCGCCCGCTGCGTACTGCCGGATCAGCTTTTCCTTGTCGGTTTCAGTCATTCTT
>JAFAHP010000402.1 GCA_019237175.1 Alphaproteobacteria bacterium | reverse complement strand
ACCCCTCGTCCATTAGGAGGGCTCGGAGCGCGCATAGCTTCGCTCGCACCCCGAATTGCCGGAAAGCTCGAACTGGGCCACAGTTCTGCCCGGTTGGTTGGGAACAAACACTGTTGCGCTTGGGGGAAAGCCATGGATCGAGAAATTGCGCGGCGCGTTGTCGACCCGGCCTATTGCTGCTTTGTGGGGGCATTTATCGCCCTTTGCTGCGCCGCTTCCGGCGCCAGTGCGCGGGTAACGACACTGACGATCGCCAACACGCAGCCGGCGTTTGGCGGCGCCAGTTTCGGGTCGGTCGGAACCTACGAGGTCATCACCGGCACCTTCACCGATGAGGTCGACCCGGTGGATCCGCACAATACAGCGATCGTCGATATCGGCCTCGGCCCGAAAAACCCCACCGGGACCGTGAGCTTTACCGCTGATTTTCAGATCATCAGGCCGACCGACTTGTCCAAATCGGCGCATCGCATGATTTATGACATCCCGAACCGCGGCAATCCCGGGGCATTGGGCACGCTGAACGGAAGCTCTTCGGTCAATACCGCCGTTCCTCCGAGTTCGGGCGCCGCCGGCAACGGGTTTCTGATGAACTTGGGGTGGACAATCGTCGAGGTCGGCTGGGACTTGACAGCACCGCAAGGCGGCAAGGCGTTCGGTATCACCTTGCCGGTCGCCAAAAACCACAACGCAACATCCATCACCGGCCCAGCGCTCGAAGAACTGGTCGTCGATGTGGGCTCCAACCCGGCGACCTTGCCGCTGACCTATGCCGCGGCGAGCAGCGACCAGTCGCAGGCCAGCCTGACGGTCCGTGAAAACTACGGCGATCAACCGATTACAATTCCTGCTTCGGGCTGGGCTTATACCGACAGTACCCTGACGGCCGTGCAGCTGTTGCCGGCGGGGACCAATTTCGGCGGTCCCGGAACCTATTCGCCGACCGCACTCTATGAGTTCAGCTACATCGCCAAGGACCCGAAGATCGTCGGACTCGGCTTTGCCGCGATCCGGGATCTCGCGAGCTTTCTGCGCGACGCAAAAACGGATGACCAGCATGTAGCCAACCCGCTCGCCGGCGACGTCAAATACATTTACACGATCTGCAGCTCGCAGCCCTGCCGCACGACCCGCGATTTTGTGCTATTTGGCTTCAACGATGCCGATGTTCCCGCCGGTGCAAGTGTGCACAAATGGGGGGATCCCAGTCTGTGGAACCGCTTCTGGCTGAACCAACCACCTTATCACGAAAAAGCAATCGACGGCATGCTGAACTACATCGGTGGGGCCAATGGCATCTACATGAACTACCGCTTCGCCCAGCCGACACGGACGCAGCGGCAGCACATTGCTCGCTGGTACCCCGAGTTCCAGTTCCCGTTCGCCGATCTGACGATCTTCGATCCGGTCACCCAGAAAATCGACGGCCGGCTCGCCCTTTGCGAAGAGACGAATACTTGCCCCAACATTTTCGAGACAAATTCGGAGAACGAATTCTGGGCCAAAGGCGGCTCGATGCTGCTGACGGATGGCCAGGGGCACGACCTCAATCTGAACCGCACCCCCAACGTCCGCTATTACCTGCTGTCGAGTTTCCAACACGGCACCGGCAACGGCAGCACCACCGGGATTTGCCGACAGCTTGGGAACCCGCTCAACTCGGGGCCGGTGGAGCGGGCGCTGATCGTCGATCTGGACCAGTGGGTCAGCGAAGGCGTTCCGCCGCCCGCCAACCGCGTGCCGAGCATCAAGGAGAGCACGCTTGTTCCGTCCCTGCCATTGCCCGGGTCGGGCTTTCCGACCAACATCCCGAACCCGCAAGCGACACTGCCGGCGACACCGTTTGTCGCTTATAACGGGCTGCTGCACACCGGCGATCTGTGGGATTTCGGGCCCCAGTTCGACCAGGGCATTATCTCGATCATTCCGCCGATTTCGCTGGGCACGCCCTACAAGATCTATGTGCCGAAGACCGATGCCGACGGCAACGACGTCGCCGGCGTCCGCGTTCCGAGCGTCGAGGTGCCGATTGCGACCTATACCGGTTGGGGTCTGCGAGCGGGTAATTCGGCGGACCCTGTGCCGATCGTGGACGGCTGCGATGCGACCGGCCAATACATCCCGTTCGCCAGCACCTTGGCGCAGCGAATGGCAAACGGCGACCCGCGCAAGTCGCTGCAGGAGCGTTATGGCAACCCCGACGGAACGAACGCTAACTACGTTGCCGCAGTGACGGCCGCGGCCAAGAAATTGGCGAATGAGCGCTTTCTGCTCGAGGTGCCGGGGCTCGTTCAGGACGTCGAGTTCTACACCACGCCGGCGATGTCGGTCACCATTCCCGCCAATCCCTGAGAGCGATCTGGGAAAGGCCCGGTGGCCGGCGGCCGGATTATGGTTCCCGTCACCCCCGCGGAAAGCGGGGGTCCAGGAATGCCGCTGCGCCCTTGCCGCCCCTGGATTCCCGCTTTCGCGCAGGGCTGTCCGGGGAAAATCAAGAATAGGCGAGATTGAGTTGGTTGTGAGCATCAGGACCGGGGCGAGGTGGGGGGGTATCGATCGTGGCCAGGGGCCGATGTTCGAACAGCCGGGTTCGCACCAAATCAGCGAACCGCAAGGCGAGCAGGCGCGATCGGCTGTCGTGCGCGGCGATGCGCAGCAACAGATAGGCGATCATTG
>JAFAHP010000625.1 GCA_019237175.1 Alphaproteobacteria bacterium | reverse complement strand
CGCGGCGGCCGCCCCGGCACCGGCACCGGCAGCGCCGACCTCGCCGCTGATCGCCCCCGCGATCACCGGGCCGCTGACGATTCAGCTGCCGCCGCCTAAATATACGGTGCCGTATCTCGGCGACATCTATGTCGACGGCATCGGCAGCGGCCTCTATCAATGGCAAAGCAACCCCGTGCCCAATGTCTTGCCGGGCAACAACCGGAACGTTGGCGGCATCGACAACGGCCAGATCTTTGTGCAAAAGACCGACGGTCTTTTCCAATTCTACGCGCAAGCGGGGGCCTATTCGATCACCTCGCTGGGCTCGCCCTTCATCTCGACTCCGCTGGCGACCTGGGGTGCCAACTCGCCGGCCGGCAATCTGTGGGGCTGGTTTCCGCAGGGCTTCGCCAAGATCGCGCCGACCGACAGTTTCAACATTCAAGCCGGCAAATTGCCGACCCTGATCGGCGCCGAATACACTTTCTCGTTCGAGAACATAAACATCGAGCGCGGGCTCTTATGGAACCAGGAGCCTTCGGTCAGCAAAGGCGCCCAGGCCAACTATACTTTGGGTCCGGCGGCATTTTCGCTATCGTTCACCGACGGTTTCGATTCCGGTGTCTGGAACTGGCTCACCGGATCCGTGACTTATACGTTAAACCCGACGAATTCCTTCGAATTTGTCGGCGGCGGCAACCTCGGATTCACCAAGAACAATACTCTGCGTACCCCGATCCTTCAGAACAATTCTGCGATCTATAATTTGATCTACACATATAATAACGACCCGTGGATCATTCAGCCTTATTTCCAAGCGACGCACGTCCAGGGCAACGACTTTTACGGACCGGGTGCCGCCACCTTGGGCGGCGCCCTGTTGGTCAATTACGATGTCGGCAGCGGCTTCAATCTTGGCGGACGCGTCGAATACATCGGCACGACCGGCAGCGGCAACCTGCTCTATGGCCCGGGAAGCGGTGCCTTTTCGTTCACCTTCACGCCGACCTATCAATACAAATACTGGTTCGCCCGCGGCGAGGTTTCGGTCGTCAAGGCCAACAGCACCACAAGCGGCGACGTCTTTGGCACCACCGGCACCCAGACGACTCAAACGCGGCTTTTGGTCGAGACCGGCATTCTGTTTTGAGCCACGGCTTTAAAGCAATTCACGATCAGGCGGCACCCCCTCACCCTCCCCGGGCTTGACCCGGGAATCCGGGTACGGCTCCGCTACGCCTCGCCAACCCTTCTCAACCCTCTCCCCCATTGGGGGCTACGGTATTCACGGATCCGGAAGTGCAAAGGGCGCAACAAATTTTCCTCTCCGCCCCTTGGGGGCGGAGAGGGTAGGGTGAGGTGGGGGATTCCAGAGCGCTTGCCAGCCACCCACCTCACCCTCCCATCGCTTTGCGATGGGCCCCTCCCTCTCCGCCCGCAAGTGGGCGGAGAGGGGCAAATTCCGCGACGCTTGATAAGGCATCAGAAATTGTGTGAACGCCGTGGCATTGGGGGAGAGGGGAGGGTGAGGGGGTCGCTTGCGGTGGTGCGGTTCGATCGCGGACCGCACCAATTCTGATGTACGAATGCGAGACAGAGCAGCCTCGGGCGGCGTCGCAACCCAGCGACGACTTCCCAGGCGAGCGATCGCCCGCTATATCAGGCGCCGTCGGCAGAAGCCGGCGGGGCGAAGGATATCGCGTGCGGGAATTCGATCTCGTCATCTTTGACTGCGACGGCGTCCTCGTCGACAGCGAGGTGATCTTTGCGCGCGTCCTCGGCGAGTGCTTGAACGAAGCGGATTTTCCGGCGACAGCTGCCGAAGCTCTGCTGCTCGGCTTTGGCAAGAACCGCGACACGCTCGCCGCGGCGGTCGAGAGGCGCTATGGACGCAGCCTGCCCGACGGGTTCTTCGAGGCGATGCGGGCGCGCACTGCACGCGTCCTCGAACGCGAGCTGCAACCAATGCCGGGTGTCGTGGAACTGCTGACGGCGCTGCCGCAGCCGCGTTGTGTCGCCTCCAATGGCCACCTTCCCCGGGTGCGCGAGCGGTTGGCGCTGACCCGGCTGTTGCGCTTTTTCGACCCGCACGTGTTCAGCGCCACCCAGGTCGCGATCGGCAAGCCGGCGCCCGATTTGTTTCTCTTGGCCGCGCATCGGCTCGACAAGGCACCGGCTTCCTGCCTTGTCGTCGAGGACAGCGTCATCGGCGTCGCGGCGGCAGTTGCGGCCGGGATGCCGGTCATCGGTTTTTGCGGCGGCAGCCATTGCGTCGAGGATCACGCCGGGCAGCTGACTGCGGCCGGCTGTGTGCAGGTCTTTACCCAAATGGCTGATCTTGCGACTTACCTATGCGACGCGAAATTATGCGGATAATCCAGATTTCGGACACGCATCTGAGTCCCGGCAAACCGCATTTCGCCGACAACTGGGCGCCGCTGGCGGCGTGGATTGCCGCCCAGCGTCCCGACCTCGTGATCCATACCGGCGATGTCACCGTCGACGGCGCCGCGGTCGAGGCCGATCTTTCCTATTGCGCCGGTCTGTTGAACGAACTCGGCATCCGCTGGCTCGCGGTGCCCGGCAACCACGATATCGGCGACGCCCGGCGTGCCCCTCAGCCGGTCACGGCCGAGCGGCTGGCACTGTGGCGGCGGTATTTTGGGCCCGACCGATGGATAGAGGATGTTGGAGGCGCAACGAGCGGATGGCGCCTGATCGGGCTCGACGCGATGCTGATCGATAGCGGCGAGCCGGAGGAGGCTGGCCAAGCCCAATGGCTCGAGCGGGCAATGGCCGAAGCCGGAGAACGGCGCATCGCCTGGTTCTTGCATCGCCCTTTGTTTCTCCAAGGTCCGCAGGAAGGCGATACCGGCTATTGGTCGGTCAAACCGCAGCCGCGCGGCTGGCTGATGGCAATGCTGCGGCACTACCGGGTGGTGCTGGTCGCCAGCGGCCATCTGCACAAGGCGCGGAATTTCGATTTTGAAGGAACCCGCTATGTCTGGTCGCCGGCGTCGAGCTTTCTGGTCGGCACCCAACCCGAAATGCCCGGCGACAAGCGGCTGGGGGCGGTGCTCTACGAACTCGGCAACGGGGCCTTCACGGCAGAAATCGCCGAAGTGCCGGGCCTGAACCAGTATTGGATCGAAGACGTGAAACCCGAAGTCTATCCGCGCCCGGCAAAGACGTCGGGTTAGGCCGTTGTAGAGGCATCGACGAGAGCCTTGTTCTCGTTGAAGAAGAACACAATGCGAGAATATGGTCGGCCATCGGAGCAATATTCCTGCGTTGAGATCCGACCGCAAGCCCTCCCCCTTGATGGGGCCCTTGATGGGGGAGGGCCGGGGTGGGGGTGACGTTTCCGGGACAGAGGTGCTCGGCTGAAAAAGCATCCAACACCTGGGGCGCGCGAGCGTGCGCGGGCCTTGCGGCGCAATATGACCGACGCCGAAAGGCGCCTCTGGCGGATCCTGCGATCGGGGCGGATCGATGGGCAACGGTTCCGACGGCAGGTGCCGTTCGGTTCCTACATCGCCGATTTTGTTTGTCATGAGGCGCGTCTAATAATCGAAGTCGATGGCGGCCTGCATGACTCCTCATCGCCGCAGGAGAGAGCGCAGTCGATTTCTGCTGCGTCAGGGTTACCGAATTCTGC
>JAFAHP010000601.1 GCA_019237175.1 Alphaproteobacteria bacterium | reverse complement strand
GGAGCTCCCGGCTCATTCCTGCCGGGAACCTCCCCAGTACTCAGGCAATCCATCCGGAACAACCCATTCGAGCCGGCTGCCCGTATGGATATTGACGCGTGGCGGAACGAGATTCGGATCATCAAGGCTGGCCGTCGTTATGCCGATCTCTTCAGGAAAATCCGCATGTTCACCAGTGAGCTGGGTGCCGCATCGCGGGCAGAATGATCGAACAGACTTTGCGGTTGAGTTGAACCGCGTGGCCTGGCCCTTGGTAATGCGAAACTCGATCGACCTTACGCTGAACATGCTCAGGAATGGTGCGCCGGTGGTTCGGCGGCAAATCGAGCAGTGGCAGTTGGTTTCACGGAACGGCGCGCCATCGGCTTCGTAGCGGATCGCGCCGCAAAAACATCCACCCGTCAACATCGGTTCCCCCGTCGACAGTCTATCCCCTAAAATGTCGGCAAATGCCGCCGGGCGCGGCAGATCCGGACCTCCCGCCGTCGCATCGTCGCCGCGAGGCACGGACCGGTCGCGACACGTCAGTAATCCGAGCCTGAGCCCTGATCATGCCCGCCGGCGGGTTGCCGCTTGTCCATTGCGGCCAAGATAGCGCCAAACCGCTCTTCCAACTCGGCGCGCCAACGTGGGCCGAAATGCGTAAAAACGTAGAGTTCGTCGTCTTGGATGGCCGAAATGACTTGCGCGGCGACATCCGACGGGTCGAGCCCTGATCGTGTAAGTTCGGCGATCCGGGCGCGCAGGACGCCAGCCGGGCTCGCCGGGTCGGGTATCCGTGCCGGACCGTATCGTTCCGGTCGATTGCGCCCACTCTCGTTAATGCGGGTGCGGACAAAGCCGGGGCAGAGGACGGTCACTCCGATGCCGAGCGGCTTGAGCCGTGCCGCCAAACCCTCCGAGATATTCACCACGGCGAACTTGCTCGCGGAATAAGGGCTAAACCCAAGCCCGCTGTTCATTCCGGCCATGGAGGCGGTGTTGACGATGTGGCCGCCCTCGCCGTGTGCGCGGATATGCGGGAGGAACGTATGGATGCCATGGACGACCCCCATCAGATTGACGTCGAGCACCCATCGCCAATTGTCGAGCGAGATGTCGTCGATACCTCCAGCAGCTGCGACACCGGCGTTGTTGCACAGGATGTGGACGTTTCCGAACCTCTCGAACGATGCCTTGCCGGTATGCTCGACACTGGCGGGATCGGCGACGTCGCAAGCAATACCGCACACGTCAAGACCAAGATCACGCAGCTGCGTCACGGCGGCGGCCAGCGCTCCGGCTTCAATGTCGGCAAGCATTACCTTCATGCCCGCCTCCGCAAAGGCTCGCCCCAACGCGAGCCCAATGCCGCTTGCCCCGCCGGTAACGAATGCTGTCTTGCCGAAAAGCTCGCGCACGGTTTGCCCTCGCGATCCGGGAGCGTTGCGTCGCCGTCTAAGGCCCCGGAGAGACTACCAAAAGTTCCGCGCGACCACCATACGCAGGCGCCGGCGCGCATAGCGTCACGAGACAACACTCGGCGCCGCGGACGGCGGCGACCAGCAGCTCGCCGTGCGGGTCGGACCGGCCGACGGCTATGCGGCAAGCCGCAGCGGCTGACGCACGATGTCTGCGAGCTTCTCGCCGATCATGATTGTCGCGGCGTTGGTGTTGCCGGAGACCACGGTCGGCATGATCGAGGCGTCGGCGACCCGCAGCCCGTCGATCCCGTGCACCCGGAGATCCGCGTCGACAACCGCCAACGGGTCGCTGCCCATCTTGCAGGTGCTGGTCGGGTGATAGACCGTCCCGCCGCGCCGCCGGGCGTAATCCAGCAACTGCCCGTCGCTCTCGACTGCCGGCCCGGGCTGGAATTCCGATTCGACGAAGGGCTGCATGTGCGGATTAGCCAAAATCCGCCGGATGAGCTTGAGCCCGGCCACGATCGTCTGCTGGTCGGTTTCTGCCGACAGATAATTGGGATGAACCGCAGGCGCGTCGAACGGATCGGGGCTCTTCAATTTGATCTCACCGCGGCTTTCCGGGCGGAGCTGATAGGCAATCGACGTGAACCCGGAAAACGGGTGGAGGCCGTCCTGCGGCCGCTCGGCGCTGAACGGCGAGATCGAGATTTTGATGTCGGGGGAGGCGAGTTCGGGCCGCGTGCGTGCGAACAACGCCGCCGGCGAGCTGATCATCGCCAACGGGCCGCGGTGAAACATGTAATATTGCAGGCCGGCCTTCAGTTTGCGCGCATTATTCAGCATCACGTCGTTGACCGTGACCGGCAGCCGGGATTTGAGTTTGATCGGTGCCGAATAGTGGTCCTGCAGGCTCTGCCCGACCCCCGGTAGGTGATGCACGACGGGGATGCCGAATTCCGCGAGATGCTGCTGCGGGCCGATGCCGGACAGCATCAGCAATTGCGGCGAGTTGACCGCCCCGCCGCAGAGGATGACCTCGCGCGCGGCATTGGCGGTGCAGAGCCGGCCGTCCCGGCGGAACGTCGCGCCCACGACCCGGCGGCCGTCGAATAGGATCTTTTCGGTCAATGCCTCGGTGATGACGCGCAGATTGGGGCGGTGCATCGCCGGGCGCAAATAGCCGACGGCGGTCGAGCAGCGCCTGCCGTTGCGCGTTGTCGTCTGGTGATAGCCGGCTCCGTCCTGGCTCGCGCCGTTGAAATCGTCGTTGCGCGGAAAGCCGAGTTCGGTGGTCGCTGAAATGAAGGCTTCGCAGATCGGGTGCTTGGCGACGTCCGACACGCAAAGCGGGCCTCCGAGGCCGTGGAAGCCGTCGGCACCACGAACCTGATGCTCGGAGCGCTTGAAATAGGGAAGCACATCTTCGAACGACCAGCCGGTATTGCCGAGCTGGCGCCAATGGTCGAAATCCTCGGCTTGGCCACGGATATAAACCATGCCGTTGATCGAGGACGAGCCGCCCAGCACCTTGCCGCGCGGCCAGAAGACGCGGCGGTCGGCGGCACCCGGGTCGGGCTCGGTCTCGTAGCACCAGTTGACGCTCGGGTCGGCGAAAGTCTTGCCGAAACCGAGCGGAATGTGAATCCAGCGGTTCCTATCCTCACCGCCCGCCTCGAGCAGTACGACGCGGGTAGCCGGGTCTTCGCTGAGCCGCGCTGCTACGGCGCAACCGGCGGACCCGGCGCCGACCACGACGAAATCTGCCTCGACCCGCTCCGGCAAATCCTGTTGCGTCGCCATCTCGGTGCCCTCCCTTTGCCCGCGCCGGCAAGCGGTACATTAGCAGCCTCGATCATGCTAGGGTGGCGAATTAGAACCACCGACCGTGGCACGGGAGCGGAAGATGAGCGATACGGAAATCGGCGCGCTGCGCCAAAAGCTGGCCAGCCGGGTGCGGTCGGACGACTATCGGCAGCGGCGCAAGGACATGGACGCGCGCGCACTCGAATACAAGCTCGCGTCGGACGTCACCGCAGAGCCGGT
>JAFAHP010000571.1 GCA_019237175.1 Alphaproteobacteria bacterium | reverse complement strand
GGCGACCCTCTCTGGTTCGGTCCGTTATGAGGCGATGTCGTCATCTTGACCGATGCGGAGCGCGAAGCTGTGCTGAACCGCGACGCCAAGAAGCTCGCAATCTCTCGGTTTCTGCGCAGTCGGATTACCGGCACGTCACGACCATGGGCAACCCGTGCGGCCTCGATCCGCGGCAATGTGACCTTGTCGAACCGCCAGACGAATTTGAGGAAATCCCAGCTGGCGTGCTCTTGACAACCGTCGGGCCGGTCAGCGCGCTCGCGGCGAGAGAGACTGCGCCAGAGGACGCGAAGGAGACACAGCCAGAGTGGCCGTTCGAGGACGATGAGGGCATCGGCTCGCGGCAGTCTCAGGTCGAACGTGGCAGCGGCGAAACTGCCGTCGCTGATCCAAGCATTGCCGGAGTGAGCCTGGGCCACACGAGCTCGAAAATCGTCCCGGTCCGGCTCCTTCCAGCCAGGACGCCAAAAGAGAACATCAAGGTATACGATCAGCAAACCAAGCCGCTGGCCGAGCTGGCGGGCTAGGGCGACTTACCGCTACCAGGGCGGCCGATGATAACGATGCGCCTCAGATGACCCTCCTCTCGCGTCTCCTGAGTCGCAGCAGCAGCCGGCAGGCTGAATAACGAGATTGTCCTGCTGTCCCACAGAAACCACATCGGCACAATGTGCGGACGGCCTGCTGTCGAGGACGTTACCAGCCACATAATCGGCTCAGTGCGAGCCGGTGATCGATATGCGGATGGTGGGGCTGCGTCGTGGCGAGCATCGCCCACTCCTTGGGTTGGTTATCGGCGGGTTGCATCCACCCAGGACGCGTTGTAGCGGTAGGGCGGGTGGAGCGGCAGCGCAACCCGCCATTACGTTGCGTCGAGCAGGACGGCGGGTTGCACCCGCCCTACGATTTCTATGTAGTCGCAGGTAGGGCCGGCGGACCCTGGCGCAAAACCGTGGATAACCCGCCGCGCCAGTGATCAGGCCGGGGCGGGCACTCCCTCGGTCACTGTTTCGAGCTGGCCGACGGTTTCCCGCCCGAACACCACTGGGATAAAGGCGCCGATCGCCACCACTACCAGGATCGTGCCAAAGAATATGGTCGGCGAACCGATGTGCGGCTCCATCAAGAACGGCGCCAGGACCCCCGCGAACAGCCGGCCGAACGCCTCGCCAAAGATATGCCCGCGGCCACGCAGCGCCGTCGGAAACTGCTCGGAAAGATAAACGCGGGTCGCCGTGAAGGCCGACAGCACGGTGAAGCCGGTAATCAGACCGCCTGTCACCATGACGAGCGTCGCGTATTCCCCGGCCCAGTGCGCCACCAGCATCAGACAGAGGCCAGGCAGGGACCCGGCGAGCGCATAGAAGATCGTCCAGCGTCGCCCGATGATCTCCATCAGAAAGCCGGTGAAGCCCTTTCCGGGGATGCTGGCGCAGTAGACCAGAGTGCTGAGGCCAAAGCTGAAGGCGACGGCGGCACCCTGATCGACGAGGGCCTTCGGCAGCAATACGTGGATCAAAAAAGCGGCGGTTCCGGCGCAGACGCCGCTCATAATTCCCACTGTGGTCCAGCGCAGCTGACCCCGAGCGAACAACGCCCAGTAGGGCGGCAGCTGCTCACGCTTACCATCAGTCTGCAAACTCTCGGCGAGCAAGTCGGCGCTGAGCGGCGGCACCCGGTTGCCGGCTCGACGGATGATCTGGTTGACGGTGTCGGCTGCCATCTGCGGCCGGCCTTTGCGCAAATGCCAGCGAGGGCTTTCGGGGATCGTGAAATGCACGATCACCGGCACAACAAAAAGGGCGAGCCCGCCCGGCAATGCCATCACCCGGAAGGCATAAGGGTTGTCGTTGAGGAGGAAGGCAACGAACGGCAGCATGGTGAAAGAGGCGGCAAGCGCCATCTCGTAAATGGCGCCGTAGGTCCGGCGATGCTGCGCCGGCATCAGCTCGGCGGCGATCGGGAATGGCGCCGAGACGGCAAACCCGCCGGCGAGGCCGGTCAGCAGACGCACGACAATCAGCTGCTCGGCGTTTTCCACCAGCGGAAGCAACAGTGTGAAAAAGGTGGTGCCGGCGATGCCGATCTGCATGACGGTTTTGCGGCTCCAGTGATCGGACAGTGCCGACGCCATAAAGCCGCCGACGCAGGCCATGAAGGTGGGGCCGGCGACGAGCCAGCGGATGTCGCCCCCGCTCAGATGCAGCGGACCTTTGGCCAGCACCAGCAGCAAGCCGGTCATTGACAGATCGTAACCTTCGACAAACCCGACCAGGGCCAGCACGCCAATGACTGTGACGTGGTAAGCGCCGAACGGGATGCTGTCGAGCTTGCGGCCGAGCACAAAGGCGGCGGCTGTCGGCGATTGTCCGATCGCGCGCATCTCTGCCATCGTGGACCTCCCAGATTGTCGAACCGGAGAGGCAGGCCGAAGCGCAAATCAGGCGAGGCGGCACGCCGCGCTTTTATCAGGAATTAATTTAAAATGCTTGACTGCCGCTAGGGTACGCCTCGCAGTCTT
>JAFAHP010000561.1 GCA_019237175.1 Alphaproteobacteria bacterium | reverse complement strand
TTGACCGTGAATTATCGAAAAGAGGGGTGGGTGGAACGCGTTCGCGCGTGGAGCGAAGGTGGCGTCGACATTGTCGTCGAAGTGGGTGGTCAGGGCACCCTGGACCAATCAATCCGGGCTACCCGCGATGGCGGCCATATCGCTTTGCTTGGTGTCCTGGCGGGGGGTTCTGGCGCGGCGAACCTGAGCGAGGTCCTCATGCGCCAAATCCACTTGCACGGTATTTTTGTCGGAAGCCGGGCCGAACTCGCGCGCTATGTCGCATTTGTCGCCGCGCATCAGATCGAGCCCGTAATCGACCGCATCTTTGACGGGCTCGAAGCGGCGCGGTATGCGTTTGCCCATCTGTTGGCTGGCCAGCACATGGGCAAGATTTTGATCCGGACATCCCCCTAGTATTTCTGATGCGGGCTCGCCGTCTCAACCCGAGTTACGGCCGGGTCAGCCGAGCCGGGATCATGCCGCTGTCGTTTAGCCTCGACCATGCCGGGCGGCTGGCCGGGACCGTCGAGGATGCCGCGATCGTGCTGCAGGCGATCGCCGGTCACGATCCGCGCGACCCGGCTTCGGCCGCCGGGCCGTCCCGATTATCGGGCGGGACTCGCCTCGTCCGATCTGAAGGGCGCCCGCCTCGGCATCCCTCGTTCGATGTTCGAGCGCGACTGCCCGGCCTCGGGGCCGATGAGAGGCGCGTTCGACGCGGCCGTCGAGGTGCTGCGCATCAGCCACGCGTATGATCGGACGACACCCTGCCGCGAGCGCCGGCCGCCGCTGTGACGAGGGCCTTATCGCGACCCGCATCGTCAACGCGGCGTCCGGTTCGGATTTCCCCTGCTGCTCCGCTGTTTTTCCTCTGCAACGCGCCCAAAATTCCGCTGCTTCACAGCCTGTCAGGCTCGCGTCAAACCGTTGATTTCGTGACCCTTTTTGAGCATCGCACCGTGGTTTACAGGGGTATGGGCGGGTTTTTCGCTGTTATGCAGCGGAATCGGCGGGTGCCGCGAGGGAATCTCGCCGAAGCGGAGCGGCGATTTTGGTGATTTTTTCGATCGGCTTTCCAAGTTTACGCTATCGTAATTCCAGCCCGGTGGTCGGAGCGTCCCGCCGCCAGGAAAGGTGTAGGCAGAACCCAACCCGGGCGGCGGCACGATCTTTAATTTTATCTTGCCGACCGCAGCCCCCGCCGGTTAGTCCAATTCCCTGGGGCTTGGTCTGTCGCACTCGGGCAGCATGGCGATCTTCTTCACAAGCGACACGCATTTTGGCCATGGCGGCGCCCTCGGTTTGTACCGGCGGCCATTTGCGTCCGTCGCCGCGATGAACGAAGGACTGATCGAACGATGGAACCAGAACGTCGGACCCGACGACGAGGTTTGGCATCTCGGCGATTTTGCTATTCGGCAGCCCGCCGCAGTGGCGGCGGAGCTGCTCGCTCGGCTCCACGGCCGCAAGCACCTCGTCACCGGCAACAACGATCCGGAGGCGACAACTGCGCTCGAAGCGTGGGAAAGCGTTCAGCCCTATGTCGAGGTCACCGTGGAGGGCGTTTCACTGGTGCTCTGCCACTACCCGTTTCGCAGCTGGCGCGGTATGGGCAAAGGCTGGATCAATCTGCACGGCCACTGCCACGGCCGGTTGAAGCCGCAGCCGCGGCAGTTTGATGTCGGCGTCGATGTATGGGATTTCCGCCCGATCAGCCTCCGCGAGATACTCGCGAGCCGCCGTCACACCAAGCCGGGATTGTGAACCCGCCGTCAACCGGGCAGTATTCCGACCGACACCGAGCATAGGGAGGGCGCCGTGCAGCTGAGCCGCGAAGAATTGCTGAAGGCCTATCGCGACATGGTCACGATCCGCCGCTTCGAGGAACGCGTGCAAGAGGAGTTCTCCAAAGGCGGCATCCCCGGCTTTGTCCATCTTTATGCCGGCGAGGAAGCCGCAGCGGTGGGCGTCTGCTCTCATCTTGGGTCCAAGGATTACATCGCCAGCACCCACCGTGGGCATGGCCACAGCATCGCCAAGGGCTGCGACGTGACCCTGATGATGCAGGAGCTTTTCGCCAAGAAGGGCGGCTTGTTCGGTGGCAAGGGCGGGTCCATGCACATCGCCGATCTCGATCGCGGCATGCTCGGCGCCAACGGCATCGTCGGAGGTGGGCCGCCGCTTGTCGTCGGTGCGGCGCTGACCGCAAAGACATTGGGGCGCGGCACCGTGGCGGTCTCCTTCACCGGAGACGGCGGCTCGAACCAGGGCACCACCTTCGAGGCGATGAACATGGCGGTGGTGCTGAAACTGCCGGCGATTTTTGTATTCGAGAACAACCAGTATGGCGAAGGCACCGGCGTCGACTACGCGGTCGGGAGTCATGACATAGCCGGCCGCGCGGCCGGGTTCGGGCTGCCTGCGGTCAAGGTCAGTGGCGACGACTTTTTTGCCGTCCACGAAGCCGCGGGCGAGGCC
>JAFAHP010000311.1 GCA_019237175.1 Alphaproteobacteria bacterium | reverse complement strand
CACTTCATCGCCTGACGGGTGGCCGTAGGTGTCGTTGACGCGCTTGAAATGGTCGATATCAAAAATCACCAGCGCCACGCTGGCGCTCTCGCCGCTTATCCGCGTTATCAGTTCGTCAAGATGAGCGAATAGATAGCGGCGGTTGTATAGGCCGGTGAGCTCATCGGTCAAGGCCAGCGACAAGCTTCGCCGATAATTCTCGTTCAAATGATTTTGCAGACGCCTGCGGCGAATCTGGATGTTCGTGCGCGCGAGGAGTTCATTGCGATCGATAGGGCGGATTAAATAGTCGTTCGCGCCGAGGTCGAGGCCTTTTGCAAGGTGCGGCAGATCGCGCTCGGCCGCGATCAACAATATCGGCAACTGCCGCAACTGCTCGCTGGCACGACACTGCGAGACAAAGCGCAGAGTATCGCTGTTGGGGGCTGTCAGGCTGGCGATAACCAAGTCGGTTTCGCCGTTTAGATGCGACTGCGTCGCGGCACAACTTCCGAAGCTGCTGACCTGATGTGCTTGGCCGAGCGCTTCGGTCATCTTGGCCGCGGCCAGCGCGTCTGCGTCGATGATCAAGATCCGTGCCGGTCCGAGCTCCAGTTCTGAGCGCGCTTCGACGCCGCTAAAACGGCCGCAAATCTCGTCGCGCAGACGCCATTCCTGCATCATGCGTTTCAGCCGGACCAGCGAGCGTACACGAGCAAAAAGCGCGATATCAGAGACCGGTTTGGTCAGAAAGTCATCGGCGCCGGCTTCCAGACCGCGCAGGCGATTGGCACTGTCGGAGAGTGCTGTGACCATGACCACCGGAAGATCGGCGGTGCGCGGATCGGCCTTCAATCGGCGACACACCTCAAAGCCATCCATGCGCGGCATCATCACGTCGAGCAGGATGACGTCCGGAAGTTCTTTCGCGGCAATCTCCAAAGCCGCGGCGCCGCTGGAAGCAGTCAGCACATCAAAGTATTCAGCCGAGAGCTTTGCTTCGAGCAGCTTTACGTTGATGTGTAGATCATCGACAACAAGCACTCGCCCGGTCATGACAGCGACCCACCCTCAGGGGTACCGAATAGGCATTGTTCAGGTGAGAAAGCGCTCAACGGTCTGCAGAAAGCCGGCGATCGAGATCGGCTTGGCAATGTAGTCTTCGCAACCGCCGCCGCGGATTCTCTCCCTGTCGCCTTTCATGGCAAACGCGGTAATCGCGATAACCGGGATCAACCGCAAATCCTGATCTTCTTTGATCAGCCTGGTAACTTCGAGCCCGGAAATCTCCGGCAGCTGGATATCCATCAGGATCAGATCCGGGCGGTGAAGTCGGGCGAGCGCCAGCGCCTCCATGCCCTCGCTGGTTTGCAAAGTCTCATAACCGTGAGCCGTCAGCAGATCGTTGAACAACTTCATATTGAGTTCGTTGTCCTCGACGATCAACACTTTCCGCCGCCGCAGCGCTTTGTCCGGTTCTGATCCCCGAGGTTCGCCGGTCATGCTTGTCGCGCCTCGAAAAACATGTGCACAACAATCCGAAACCGCAGACGGGTACCAACGAGGGCCGGGAACTGCGGCTTCACGACCGCCCTGGGGGTAGGCTTTAGCCGCGGGAATTTAAAAATTGGTGAGGGATTTGGTGCTGCCGCCCCTTCACCGGATCAAAGTAGGAACGATGACAGGAAATTTTCGCATCGGCATCGATCTCGGGGGCAGCAAGATCGAGGGTGCCATCGTCGATGGTGCGGGGGTGGTGCGAGTTCGTCGCAGGGTCACGACGCCGGCCGGGGATTATCACGGCACGATCGCGGCGATCGTCTCGATGATCGGCGCTCTCGAGCGCGAAATCGGCGTCCCTGCTTCAATCGGGATTGGCATGCCGGGGGCAATCTCGCCGGCTACCGGCTTGGTCAAGAACGCCAATTCGACTTGTCTCAACGGTCGGCCGCTGCAGCAAGATCTCGAAAAGGCTCTGGCCCGACCGGTCCGTCTCGCCAATGACGCGAACTGCTTTGCCTTATCCGAGGCAACCGACGGCGCCGCCGCGGGATACCGCACCGTATTCGGGGTCATTCTCGGGACCGGTGTCGGCGGTGGCATCACCATCGACGGTCGGATTCTCGTGGGCAACAACGCGATCGCCGGCGAGTGGGGACACAACCCACTTCCCTGGCCGACGGTCGAGGAACTGCCGGGCGCTGCCTGTTACTGCGGCCGCTACGGGTGCATCGAGACGTTTTTGTCGGGCCCCGGGATGGCGGCGGATCATCGCAACCGCACCGGACGAGATTTGCCGGCGGCGGAGATCGCCCGCCGCGCGGAATGCGGCGCCGGCGACTGTTCCGCGACCGTCGCACGTTATGCCGGCAGGCTCGCCCGCGGCCTCGCGATGGTGATCAACCTTTTAGATCCCGATGCCATCGTCCTCGGCGGTGGGCTGTCGCAGATCGACCGGCTTTACCGCGAAGTCCCGCAGCGCTGGGAACCCTATGTCTTCTCCGACCGGGTCGGTACCCGGCTCTTGCCGCCGCGCCATGGAGATGCGAGCGGCGTGCGCGGTGCGGCGTGGCTGTGGCCGCTGTAGGGCCGGCAGTAACGGCGTTGTGCCGCGACTGCAGCGCGGTTTACGCCCGTCCGCCGCCCGGCGGACGTTGTCGGCAATGCGCCTCGCCGCGCCTCGTCAGCCATCCGGCCCTCGCCCGGTTGACGATCGGGCATGTCGATTGCGATGCGTTCTACGCGACTGTCGAGAAGCGCGACCGACCGGAACTTGCCGACCGGCCGGTCGTTGTCGGCGGCGGAAGGCGCGGGGTTGTGCTCGCCTGCTGTTATGTGGCCCGGCTCTACGGGGTGCGTTCGGCGATGCCGATGTTCAAGGCGTTGGCGGCCTGCCCCGATGCCGAAGTGATCCGTCCGAACATGGCGAAATATCGCGAGGTTGGGCGTGCGGTGCGCGCCAAAATGCGCGAACTGACGCCCCTCGTCGAGCCGATATCGATCGATGAGGCGTTTCTCGATCTCGCCGGAACCGAGCGGCTGCATCACGCCGCGCCGGCGCAATTGCTCGCCGCCCTCGCCCGGAAAGTGGAGGCGAGCTTGGGCGTCACCCTCTCGATCGGTCTCAGCGACAACAAGTTTCTCGCCAAAATCGCTTCCGACCTCGACAAGCCGAGGGGTTTCGCGATGCTGTGCCGCAGCGACGCGCCGGCTTTTTTCGTCGACAAGCCAGTGTCATTGCTGTGGGGCGTGGGCGCGGCAATGCAGCGCCGGCTCGCCGCCGATGGCATCACGCTGATCGGCCAGTTGGCCGCTCTCGGTGAGCGCGAACTGGCGGCGCGCTATGGACGGATCGGTGGACACCTCGCTCGGTTGGCCCAGGGCATCGATAGCCGTGCCGTCCTCGCCCACACTCCGGCGCGATCAATTTCCGCGGAAACCACGCTGCCGGACGACGAAACCGGAGCGGCAACTCTGGCCCAGATCTTGCGCCCTCTCGCTGAGCGCGTTGCAGCGCATCTGAAAGAAGCAGCACTCGCTGCGGGTACCGTCACCCTCAAGCTGAAGACTGCCGATTTCCGGCTGCGCACGCGGTCGCGGCGTCTGACGGAACCGACGCAAATCGCCGAAACGATGTACCGCGTCGCCGCGCGATTGCTGGCCGGCGAAGCCGACGGCCGCACCGCTTTTCGCCTGATCGGGATTGGCGCCGATATGCTGGTCGACGCACGCGGGGCCGACCTGCCAACCTTGTTCGAACGGGAGCTGGGGCGTCCGCGGCGGCTCGAGCAGGCAATCGACGATATCCGCGAACGGCTCGGCGCCGACGTGGTTCGCCGCGGCCACCGTCCGAGCGCCGCTGCAGTATATACCGCGGAATCGATTTCCCGCACGGGTCGCAGCAATCGCGAGTAGCTAAGTTAGTTGCCAGCGGCTTGCGGCCGACCGCCCCTGAATAAAACCCTCTCGCCGTCATCGCGAGGCGCCGTCGGGCGCCGTGGCGATCTCATCGTCTAGAGTCTCGCATCGAGATTGCTTCGCTGCGCTCGCAATGACAGGCGCACATGATTGTGAAATGAAACGGATTTTGGTCCAGCTGACCAGAGCGATTTTGTAGAAGCATTGGGCTCAACAGCTCGGCCTGCCTAGGGGCTCGATGTCATCGAGCCTTGCGCGGATCGAGTAATCGCCATAATCGATAACCATGTCGCGCGAGACCCCGTTGTCCAACAGATCCATTCCCAGCTCGTAATCCGGCTGCTCGGCTTTGGCGTCGACCGGAAAGAAGGCGAGCCGGATGCGCCAGCCGGGCTTTTCGAGCAGCGGGCTGAGCTTCGCGGAAACCGGATCGGCGGTCAGCTTGGTGCCGATTACCGCCGAGACTTGAACGGCGTTTTCGTCGGTGGCGCCGTCGAACACGTGGCGCGTGACAAAGACTGCGCCCGCTTTTGCTTCGTCGATCAAAAGGATCGTGTGCGCGCTCGGAAACAATACTCCCGACCCCAGTTTTAGGGTTTGCGCGCGCGGTTTGGTGAAAACGGCAACACCACCCTTGCCGGGCCCATCGAGCTTCGCCTCGCCGCGAATCTCCCGGTCGAGCTCACCGTTGCGGGTCTCTCGCTGATTGAAGCGATAGCGCAAGCCGTCTTTCGATTCCCAAGTGACAAACGCCGAAGTGACATCGACATCGCGGCTTTCGGCGTAGCGTATCTTGAGCCGATAGCGCTGTTCGATGGTCCACCCGTCACAGGTCTCGCCCCATTCGTAATCCATCGCCCCGGTTGCGGCGACAACGCCCGAATCGGCCAGGGTCGAACCCAAAGTCATCGTGTACAGCGCGCGATGCGGCGTGATCTGCGCTGCCGTCACGGGCCGCGGCAACGCTGCGGCGAGCCCCATGACGAGTGCCAGCAACCAAAGCCCGCACGCCGCCTTGGGCGCGCCGGGATAGGTCACGGTCGGGAGCCGCGGCGCGCCCTGATCAGCGGTCATCCGTAATCCCTGAATTGAGACGGCGGCAATACTACTCTCAATGGGGATGCACGGCGACACGTGGAACCAGGTCACGCCGGCCGGCGGTGTTACGATCTCGGCCCCTTTTCAGGCGGCAGAACCACGCGTAAATGCAATTCGCGAAGCCGCTCGGGTGGAACCGGCGCCGGCGCCCCCATCATCAGATCCTGCGCCTGCTGGTTAACCGCGAAGCCGACGACCTCTCGGATGTTCGGGGTATCGGCGAGCAGCATGACAATTCGATCGATGCCGGGTGCGGAGCCGCCATGCGGCGGCGCCCCGTATTTGAACGCGTTGAGCATGCCGCCAAAGCGCGCCTCGACCTCTGCGGTCGAATAGCCGGCAATGGCGAAGGCCTTGTACATGATGTCCGGCCGGTGATTGCGGATCGCGCCGGACGACAGCTCGACGCCGTTGCAGACGATATCGTACTGGTAAGCGAGGATATCGAGCGGATCCTGCCGTTCGAGCGCCGCGAGCCCGCCTTGCGGCATCGAAAACGGGTTGTGGCTGAAGCCGATCTTGCCGGTCTCCGCATCGCGTTCGTACATCGGAAAATCGACGATCCAGCAAAAGCGGAACGTGTCCTCCTCGATCAGCCCAAGCTCTTCGCCGATACGGATGCGCGCCTGACCGGCGAGCCGCTCCGCGTCGCTTTTCGCGCCGGCGGCAAAAAACACGACATCGCCAGCACCCAGCCCCGTCAGCGCGGCGATCCTGACGATCTCCTCGGGCGCGAGGTTATTGGCAATCGGGCCGCGTCCGATCAGTTCCGATTCGCACTCTTTTGCCTCGCCACCGGCGCCAAAGCTCTCCGCTTTGCCTTTTTCAAACACGATGTAGCCCAGTCCCGGGGCGCCCATCTCGGATTTTGCCCAGTCGTCCATCTTGTCAAGAAACGAGGAGCGCGGCCTCGATGCGGCGCCGGGAGCGGGGATCGCTCTGACGACGCCGCCGGTGTCGATGATGCGCTTGAAGGCTCTGAACTTCGAACCCGCAAACACCTCCGAGACGTCGGCGATGACCAGCGGGTTGCGCAAGTCCGGCTTATCGGTGCCGTATCTGAGGAGCGCATCGGCATAGGTGATGCGCGGAAAGGGTGCCGGGGTCACGGCGCGTCCGCGTCCGAATTCCTCGAAGACGGCGTGCAACACCGGCTCGATTGCGGCGAACACGTCCTCTTGGGTGACGAAAGACATCTCGAAATCGAGTTGGTAGAACTCGGTTGGCGAACGGTCGGCGCGGCCCGCCTCGTCGCGAAAGCACGGAGCAATCTGAAAATAACGGTCGAAGCCGGCGACCATCAACAGCTGCTTGAATTGCTGCGGCGCCTGGGGCAAGGCGTAGAAGGTGCCGGGATGGAGACGGCTCGGCACCAGATAGTCGCGCGCCCCCTCGGGTGAGCTGGCGGTTAGGATCGGCGTCTGGAATTCGGTGAAACCCTGCTCGATCATACGGCGCCGGATGGAGGCGACGACCTGCGCGCGCAGCATGATATTGGCGTGCATGCGCTCGCGGCGCAGATCGAGGAAGCGGTAGGTGAGCCGGATCTCCTCCGGGTACTCGGCCTCGCTGTTGACCGGGAACGGCAGCGGCTCGGCGACCGATTGCACCGTCAGCTCGGCGATGATCAACTCGATCTCACCGGTCGGCAGACTGGGGTTGACCGTGTCGAGGGTGCGGGCTGCGATACGCCCGGTAACCGTGACGACGCTCTCCAGACGCAACGCCTCGGCGGCCGTAAACAGCGGCGCCGACACGTCGATCACGCATTGGGTGATGCCGTAGTGATCGCGCAGGTCGATAAACAAAAGTTGGCCATGATCGCGCTTGCGATGAACCCAGCCCGACAGGCGGGCGGTAGATCCCGCATCGGCGAGACGCAGCTCACCGCAAGTATGGCTCCGATAGGCGTGCATCGGCGACAGATGGTCCGCACCTGGTTGAGAAACTAGGGTACACGGCATGGAAACTCGAATGTTGTCAAGGCGACCCGCCGGTAAAGCTGCCGGAGTTCGGCATCCCATCCCCCGCTGTCGCGGGGTGTCATGCTTCGAGGCTCGGCAAGAATCCGCTGCATGAGATGCGGTGCGTGCTTCGAGACGCGCCCTCCGGGCGCCCTCAGCATGACGTAGGTCTATGATGGCATCAGCCAAGCTCGCCCCGATGGCAGTTGGATTTAGAGGCCTCATGGTGAGGAGCACGCACGGCGTGCGTCTCGAACCATGCGCCACCGGCCCGGCGCGCGCGGTCGGATTTGCCTCCTTTTGGGCGAGGGGATATGCTAGCGCCTTCAAGCGAATGCCGGTCGGCTAGGACGAGTGCGTGAGCGACATCTTCCGCGAGATCGACGAAGAGCTTCGCCGCGACAATCTGCTGGCCCTGTGGTCGCGATACAGGCGCTACATCATCGGGGCGGCGGTCGTGGTCATGGTCGTCGCCGGCGGCGTCGCGGCTTGGCGCGCCCACCAGCTTTCCGAGCGTCAAGCGCAATCGGCACAGTTTGCCAGCGCCAGCGCACTTGCCCGAGACGGCAAGAACGGGGACGCCGCGATGGTGTTTGCTGCGATTGCCAACGAGGGCGGCGGCTTTGGCTTGCTCGCGTCATTCGAGCAGGCGGCCCTGCTGGCGAAATCCGGCGATCAAAAAAAAGCTGCCGCGGCGTATGATCGCATCGCCGAAGACGCCGGCGTCGGCCCCGCCTTTCGCGGACTGGCCACGCTGCTTTCGGTCATGCAGGGCTTCGCCGACACCGACCCGAAGGCGACGATTGCGCGGCTGGCGCCGCTGACCGCCGCCGGCAGCGCTTGGCGTCCGACGGCGCTCGAGCTGACTGCCGCGGCTGAACTGAAGCTCGGGCAAAAGCAAGCGGCCTTGCTTACCTATAGGGGCTTGGCCGACGACCTCTCCGCCCCGCATGGTCTGCGCGCCCGCGCGGCCGAGATGGCCGCGGCCCTCGCCCCGTAATCCCGATCCCAGTGCTTCGATGTTTCGATTGGGCGTTGTCACGTTCTTGCTGATCGGCTTCAGTCTGGGTGGCTGCAGCTGGATAGGGAGCAAAAAACAGCCGCTTCCCGGCGAGCGCATCTCCGTCCTCAGCCTCGATCGCCAGCTCAAGCCCGACCCGGCGCTGGCCCAGACCCCGGTCACCCTGCCGAGTCCGGTTGTCAATACCGACTGGCCGGAGCCCGGCGGATACCCGGATCACGCTATGCAGCATCTGGCGCTGCCCAGCGTCATTCATGCGGCCTGGAAGACCAGTATCGGCGAAGGTTCGTCGCGCTATACCCAGGTGCTGGCTCAACCGATTGTCGTCGACGGCCGGGTTTACGCGATGGATGGCGGCTCGCTGGTCGGTGCATACGACGCCTCGAACGGGAGCCGAATCTGGCAAATCGACACGAAGCCCGCCGACGATCATGGAAATTCTTTTGGCGGCGGCATAGCGTTCTGGAAAGGCAAGCTCTACGTCGCCTCCGGCTATGCCCGGGTTCTGGCCCTCGACCCGAAGGGCGGAAAGGTTTTGTGGAAATCCGGTGTGGGCGCTCCGGTCCGCAGCGGGCCAACGGTCGCCGATGGGCGCGTCTATGTCATCACCGTGGAGAACGAGCTCACGGCACTCGCCGCCGACGATGGGCAGCGCTTATGGACCCACAACGGCATCCCCGAGACCGCCGCCCTCGTCGGCAGCGCCAGCCCGGCAGTCGCAGGCGAAGTCGTCGTCGCGGGTTATTCGTCCGGAGAGATCGACGCCCTGACCGTCGAAAACGGGCGCCCGCTGTGGTCGGATAATCTTGCCGCGGCACGCCCGGCCGACGCGGTTTCCGGGCTGGCTGACATTCGCGGTCGCCCGGTCATCGACCGCGGCCGCGTTTTTGGGATCAGCCATGCCGGACGCATGGCGGCAGTCGATGCCCGCGACGGAGAACGCCAGTGGGAGCAGGAAATTGGATCGAGCCACGGTGCCTGGGTCGCCGGCGACTACGTCTATGTGCTGTCGAACGACAACGAACTGATTTGTCTGACCCGAAACGACGGCAAGGTGCGCTGGCTCACGCAGCTGCCGCGCTACGAGGACGAGAAGAATAAGGAAGACCCGATCGCATGGGCCGGACCGGTGCTCGGCGGCGACCGGCTGATCGTATTGTCATCGAACGGGTGGGCGCTGTCGGTTTCGCCGTACAGCGGCAAACCCCTGGGTCGTGAGCGGATCCCGGGCAACGCCTTTGTCGACCCGGTGATTGCCAACAACACGCTCTATATATTGACCGACAACGGCGAGCTTGCCGCCTATCGCTAGAGCGGTTTTCGATCGAATGGCATCCGTACGAACAGCCCCCTCACCCTCCCCTCTCCCCCAATGGGGGAGAGTGTTGAGAAGAGTTGGCGAGGCGAGGCCGAGCCTTACCCGGTCCCCGGACGGCCGCCCGCCCGAGCGGGCGTTCCGGGGATGGGTGAGGGGGTATCAGCCGATCGGAAGATTGCCGTATCTTTGACGCGGACCTTTGGGGCCGCACCCGATGAGCTTTGCCGTCGCCATCCTCGGACGCCCGAATGTCGGCAAATCAACGCTGTTCAATCGGCTTGTCGGCAGCCGCACAGCCCTGGTCGACGATGCGCCGGGGCTGACGCGCGATCGGCGCGAGGGCGAGGCGTCGATCGCCGGTTTGCGCTTTCGTGCGATCGACACCGCCGGGCTCGAAGAGGCGCCGCCAGGTTCGCTGAGCGGCCGCATGCAAGCGCAGACCGGGCGGGCCTTGGATCAGGCCGACGTGGCTCTACTGGTGATCGATGCCCGCGACGGGGTCACCGAGACCGATCGTCACTTCGCCGCTTGGCTGAGGCGAACAGGTAAGCCCATCGTGCTGGTCGCCAACAAGGCGGAGGGCCGCACCGCCCGCGCCGGTGTCGGCGAAGCCTATCGGCTCGGCCTCGGCGATCCGGTGCCCGTCTCGGCGGAGCACGGTGAGGGTCTAGCCGAGCTCTACGAGCGGCTGGCACCGTTTTCGCCCGCCCTTGCGCCATCGGACGCGGCCGCAGAGACAAAGGAAAAGCCGCTGCATCTGGCCATCGTCGGCCGCCCGAATGTCGGCAAATCGACCCTGGTCAACCGCCTGATTGGCGATGAGCGGCTGGTGACCGGCCCCGAGGCAGGAATCACCCGCGATGCAATCGCGGTTGATTGGATCAGGCGGGGGCGCGCAATTCGCCTGATCGACACCGCCGGCATGCGCCGCCGGCCCAAGATCGAAGGCAAGATCGAAGAACTGGCGGTCGCGGATGCGCTGCGCGCGATCCGCTTCGCCGAAACCGTCGTTGTCGTCCTCGATGCGCTGCAGCCGCTCGAAAAGCAGGATTTGACGATCGCGCGGCTTGCGGCCGCCGAGGGGCGCGCGCTGGTATTGGCCGCAACCAAGTGGGATTTGGTTCCCGACCGCGCCGCAACGCTAAAACGAATGCGCGAGCGGCTGCCGATAACGCTGCCGCAAGTGCACGGGGTTTCGCTGGTGCCGGTTTCCGGGCTGACCGGCCATGGTCTCGAGGCGATGATGGAGGCGGTTACGACCGCCGACAGAATATGGAACACCCGCATTGCCACCGCGGATCTCAACCGCTGGCTGGCTGAGGTACAGGCACGCCATCCGCCGCCGCTGGCGGCCGGTCGGCGGCCTCGTCTACGCTATGTGACGCAGACAAATATTCGGCCTCCGACCTTTGCTTTGTTCGCGTCCAGGCCGGCTGAGCTGCCCCTCTCCTACCGGCGGTACCTCGTCAACGATCTGCGAAAAACATTCGATCTACCCGGCACGCCGGTCCGGCTGATGCTGCGCCGCGGCAAAAACCCGTTTGACGATCGATAAGTGCAATAATCGTGCGGCCGTTTCATACACATAACGGCTTGACCAACGCCAGGGTTGCATAGCCCGATGCCTCGGTTATTTCTATAAGGCGGCGAAGAGCCAGGGGAGGTGAGCGATGGTGAAGACGGCTACGGTTTTCTTTCTTTTGAGCATGGCGGCAGCGTTGCCGGCGTACAGCCAGACAATGGCACCCGGCGGGACGGCGACGGCGCCCTCACGTGCGATGACGCCGGCTCCGAGCCCCACGATGTCGCGGCCATCAGCCGGTGCAACGCCCTCGGCTGTCGCACCGCGCGCCGCCACGGCCCCGGGAGCGCTCGCCGCCAACCAGTTCTCCACCGAGCCGGCGGCTAAGGCGCATTGCCCGGCGGACACGATCGTCTGGGTCAATCTCGGCGGCTCAAAAGCCTACCATACCAGCGGCGACCGGTTTTACGGAAAGACCCGGCATGGCGCCTACATGTGCCAGAAGGAGGCCGACCAGGCGGGTTTTCATGCCCCGGGACATCGCCCGAGCAGAACCCCGGCGAAGAGCACAAGCGCCAAGACCTCGCAGTAACGGCGAGCGCATCGCATAACCCGCGGAACGATTTGCGTTCGGCGCGATACGGCGGGGCGTGGGCCGAGTCCACGCTCCACCATCCCGATCGTCGGCCGTCGCCAAGCGGCGGCTGACCAAAGCGCGAACTTTGTGAGAAGTGCAACCGTGCGATCTCGATCGGTCTCCGGGCTACGGTTTTCCGATCTTCGCGCCTATGCTCGTTCGTGGCCGGGTCTTTGATGGCCTTAATGTGCCTGCCTCATCCTGAGCAGGCCGCCCCTTGTCTGGGATTGGGGATTGGATTACAGCCTCGAACGCCGAGGTCCAGCGTCGCATCGGCTAGGTCTGGCAGAACGACCGCGTCTGTGACACATTACCATCATACGCCGTAGCAAGTAAATATGGCATATGAGCAGTTTTCGAGCCAAGATTGGGCCGAGCGGCAGGCTGGTGATCCCGGCGGCGCAGCGCCGCGAATTGGGCCTCGAAGTTGGCGACGAAGTGGTGCTCGAGACCTCGGGTGAGGAGTTGCGCATCACGAGCCTCAAAGCCCGCATCGCCCGCGTGCAGGCGCTGGTGCGCAGGTACAATCCGCACGGGGAGAGCCTGTCCGACAGCCTGATCCGCGACCGCCGCGCCGAAGCGGCAAAAGATTAGATGGTGCTCGACGCCTCGGCGCTGCTCGCGCTGATCAATGCCGAGCCCGGGGCGGAGATCGTCGCGGCGGCACTCGGCGAGGCGGCGATCGGCGCGGTCAATCTCGCCGAGGTCGTCACCAAACTGATCGATCTCGGCGTTCCGGCGGCCGATGCCTGGTCCGAAACCGCGAGCCTCGTTCCCGCCGTCGTCGATTTCGGCCCCGAGCTTGCCAACGCCACCGCGCGGCTGCGCGCGGCGACGCGACAAACCGGCTTGTCGCTCGGCGACCGCGCCTGTCTCGCTCTCGCCAAAAGGCTGGGACAACCGCTGCTGACAACAGATCGCGCATGGGGAAATCTCTCGATTGGCGTCGAAATCCGCCTCATCCGGTGATCCCGCAATCGACCAGCCCGAGCTGCCGCTGCCGCCCCCGCCGCTCAAGGACGACCAGCCCGATGTGCCGGCGCGGATGGTCAGTAAGTTGCAGTATTGCCCGCGGCTTGCCGATCGCGAATGGATGCAGGGCGAGTGGGCCCAGCCCGCCGATACAACCGAGGGGCCCGGGGTTCATCGGCGGATCGACCGCGGGTCCGCGGATGGCCGGGTCGAGCCCACGGCCGCCCGGTTCCGATTTTCCGCACTTCTATGGAGTTTCTGCAGT